>NZ_KV830180.1:0-117854 GCF_001836705.1 Neisseria sp. HMSC061B04 | reverse complement strand
CCAGCCGCTAAATCGTGTTCTTCCAACACAATCGGCAGATAGTTCGGCGCATCCAACGTAATCACATTAGACGCCGCACCGACGGCACGCTTGGTGTCGTATTCGACAAAAGAGCCTTTACCGAACACCGGCACCTGTACGCCTTCTTTATCAGTGAATACTTGAGGGAAAATTTTCTCGGCAATAAATTCCGCGTTTTTATAACCGACTGCCAGATTGGTTAAAACTGGATCGACCTGACCGCGAAGGCGGCGCAAATGAGAACTCATCGTTCATCCTTTCAAATTGAAATGCGACGACATCGTCGCTTTTGGGTTAAACGGCGGTACGGCGTGCCGCTTCTTCGTAGCTGATGCCTTCTTTGGCTGCCAAAGCCACAGCACGTTCGTGATGGCTCAGCGCATCAGGATTAGCCGCTTCGGCAAAATCGGCCGGCAGTCCAGCGGCAGCCATAGGAGTAGTCCCTTTGGTATAGTGGCCGCTTGGCAATACTTCCGGCAGGTTGCGCAAGAATTGGCGCAACGCTTCGCCAATGGTGCTGCCTTCGCCAAAATCGACGCTGGTATGTTCGGGGTATTCTGCGAAGTCCAATACCTGCACCACCAAATCCTTATCGGCAGGTTTCAGACGGCCTTCTTTTACCAAGGCTTCGGCAAATTCGGCATTCTGATCATGTTGACCTTCACGCAAGGCTTGGTCTTGCTCGTCTTGCAAGCGTTTCAGCTCTGCTTCCGCAGCGGCTGCCTTAGCTTCGGCTTGTTCACGGGCGGTTTTTTCGGCTGCCAGTTGTTCTTCGGGCGACATAGAGGTCTCCTTGTTTTCATGGGTTTGAGATTCGTTTTGGGTTACAGGGTCGGCAAATGCCGGTGTGGGCGGTTCGGGCTGCCAGTCTGCCGATTCTTCAATGTCGCGAATTTCCCAATCGGCAACTACTTTATCGGCGGTGGCCACGTCGTACTGCTCAATCAGCCACTCACGCAGACGGCGGAAAATCGAGGCCGTGCGGCGGTGTGCATATTCGGAAAACTCGACATACTCATCGTCTTCAGCAAAATTAATGGCGGATAAACCTTTTACCGCAGGTGGTTGCGCACCGAGAAAACCGACATGGCGCAGATACCAAGAGCCTGGCTTCGGATTGCTCGGGCTGTCGGGCGGATAGAAACTGGCCGACACTTTTTTGTAACGGCCGCTTTGTACAAGACTGACAAAATCATCGTCCATTTGCGCAAAATCGGCCGACAGCACACCACCATCGGCTTGCAGACTGCCCACCCAGCCATAGGCCGGAGCATCGGTCTTCGGATGGCCGATAACCAGTGGTGCTTCATGCAGCTTTGGATCATATGCAGCAGCTGCCTGAGCCACATCCGCATCGGTAATCGTCACTTTTCGGCCGTTATTGTCAGTACGCGTGCCGGATTTAAAAATTTCAAACAACTTTTTCACAAAAAAGCCCCATCGGATTGATGAGGCTATTTTGACAAAGGCCGTCTGAAACGGCTTTTAATGCGGTTTAAAACATGTTTTCCTCAAAATGCGCAAAAACGGCATTTTTAGCGAGTTTATGGCTCAGGGTAGGCAAACCCCCGACCAAGATGAGAAACGCAATATAAAAGCGGTCAGGATAAAACCTGACCGCCATTCCGTTTTATTACAAGACTTATCCAAACAAATCAGTCTGTCTTTTCGACCTTTCCGCATCTCCGACTGCCTTCACAATGCGATAGATTTGTTGAACAGTTAAATCAAATTTCTTACTTAATGCTGCATGATTCTTACCATTAAATTCCCGATATACCTGTTGGTCTCTTTCCGATACCTTGCCGATATGGTTCTTCGGGATATAAATCAATTGACCTCCCCAGTTGTCCGTAATGAATCTTGCCACCTTCTTACTTACCACCTTCGCCTGAGTTTTATCCAACATCGGCAGCTCAGAACATAAACAGGCAGACATTTGGTCTTCCAAATCGGTCACCAGCTCGGGTACGCGTTCATCAGCCACTTAGCACCTCCAGTTTTCTTTCCTCGCGTAACAACCATTGTTTCAAGTGTTCAATAACCTTCTGTGCATTATCAATATCAAGCCAGCCATGATAATCAACGCCGACCATACGCTTTACAAACCTGCCCAAAGCCAGCTCGGACGGATTTCTTACTGCACCGATATCGTGTAGCTCAAGCCATAACGCACGTATTTTTTTAATTTGGCCATCAACCGCAGGATGGGCAGGCCGGATTTTAATATCCGGCTTGTCACTTTTAGCCTGCGCTTTTGTCGTTACTACAAAACCACGCGCCTTCAGAGCCGTTACCACCAGTTCTAACTCATCGACCGACAACTTAGTGCTGCTCGTTTTCCCGCGCGAAATATTGGCCAATAGCGTACGGTACTCGCTATCGGCCATCATCAACTGCGTTTTACCGACGTGGATCAGACGGATTAAACGCTGTTTTTTCGCTTTTGCCGTTTCCATGCTAATCCTTTCTTTTCACATACTGAAACGCTGTTTCATATATTTAAATAAATCAATATATTATGCCTGATTCTACATTTGCCGGTAGTCATTTGGCAAATAAAAAAGGCCGTCTGAAAGTTTCAGACGGCCTTTTTTATAGCCTAGCTATGGATTGACTGCTTCTTTCAACGCCTTGCCCGGGCGGAATTTTGGCGTTTTACGGGCGGCAATGGTCAACGGCTCGCCGGTCTTAGGATTGCGGCCTTTGCGCTCGGCAGATTGGGCGGCGTGGAACGAACCGAAGCCGACCAACGTAATGTCTTTGCCGTCCTTCAGCGTCTGCGTTACCACGCTGACAAACGCATCGACAAATTCCGCCGCATCGCGTTTGCTCAATTCTGCCTCATCGGCGATGGCTTGGATTAATTCAGATTTATTCACTTTTTGACTCCTATTTAGATTTAAATGCGGCAGACCGTGCCGCGCGGTTTATGGATTTATAGTTTCAGATGGCTTCAGTTTTTATTACCGCTCATCAGAGATTGATGTCTTGCCGCTTTGATGACTGCCAGATTCGGATATGCCAACACCTGATAAACCGATGTACTCCTTGCCGGTTTTCTTGTCGGTAATTACGTATACCCCGCGATAATTTGAGTAAGCAAGATCATCAGGAATAACAGCAATGCGTTTCACAACGATGCGGTCTTCGGTTTGGATATCTACTGGCTTTCCCTCTCTATATTGCTGATAACTGGCATTTGGTTCACAAGCTGCTAACACAAAAAGGCATATGAGTGACAAGAAAATTTTCATTTTTCCCATGTTCACACCTTCGCTACATCCAAATTCATCAGCTGATACTCCCCATCTTCGCCGCGCTGATACACCCGCACAAACGGCTTGCTGATATGCACCTGCAAACTGTCGGAGAGCGCATCCATCGCCCGTTGCCATTTTTCATCCGTAATTTGCAGGCGGCGCAGACCAAGTACGCGGGCGGTGCTGATATTGCCTTCTTTATCCACTTGGAAGGCCGCGTTAATCAGTGTTTTCAATTCCGTGCGGCTGCCTTCCGTCCATTCGTTGATACACTCATCAATCAAGGCTTTGGCGGCAATCAAACCTTCGTCAAATACCAACGTATCCTGCATGGCAAGGTTGACGCGGTATGCGCCGTCAAAGCTGTGCAGGCTGATATTGCCTTTCTTGCCGCCAACAGATACGTCATAGCGGTCGGCACTCAACTGTACAAACGCCGCAATATCGTCCATCGCCTCGCGTTTGAACGCCATCAGGTTATCCTGCACCGCGCGGGCTTTGGCGGCGATTTCCTGCACCAGCTCGTCGCGCAGCAGGTCGATTTCTTTAATATTGGCCAGCGGCACGAGATTGCCTTTGGCATCCTGTTTGTATTGTTTCATGTCTAAGTTACTCATAATGTTTCCTATGTCCTTCCAATTCCATTGATATTTGCTTCAATAAATCGTCATCAAATCCGTTATTGCCAGCGAATTTTTCAAACTCTTCCCAGTATTCCGTCAGAAATTCCTGTATTAAGTCGGATTCCTGATTGTCAAAAAACGTACTCATTTGATTATTTGTTTCCCTTCTGCCTTTCGGCATAAATCCTTTTACATTCGTCCACCGACCGATGCCTCGGCCCGTGTATCCAGTCCCTGTCCATACAGGGCGCGTTTTTCAATCTGCCGACAATCTTTTTCAGTTCGGCGGCCTGCGCTTTGCCGTATTCCGTCGGGCGGTGCTTCTTTTCCAGCCTCGGCACCATTCTGACTTCGGGCGGCGGCAGGTGTTTGATAAGGTCGGCAGGGTTTGGCCACTCTGACGAGGACGCCGCAATAGCCCTAAAGGATGTCTGTATCCTGATTCCGTCCTGCTCCGGTTGCCACGACCGGCCGCTCAGTATGCCCAACCAAAGTTCGGCGACTGCCGTCAAATCCGCCGAGGCAGGGCGGCCTTTGAGGTTTAAGGCGGCGAGCATCATAAAACCCTGCGCGATTGCTTTTTTAAGCCAGTTATTGTTCGCCTCCATTTGACCACTCCATCAAACCGCCCAACCCGCTCCTCAATTTAGTACTTACCCCCTTTTCCGCGGGAGAGGGTTGGGGAGAGGGCAAAACCGCAATTCCCGCCGTCTTTTCAGGTGACCAAAACGTGATGTTTTCCAACAAATAACCGTGGCTGGTCAGCGGCGGCGTCAACTTTCCCGCGTCCCGTGCCTCAAGGCATCGCGTTACCGCCCAAATCCAAGCCTCGCGCGGGGCCGGGTAAGTTTTGCGGTTGCGGACAATCTTTCCGTCCCGTATCATCGGCGCAATCTCGCCGACGAGCTTTGAAACACGGTTAAAACTTAAATCCTTTTCGGCGGGGCGAAACAGCGTCAGATACCGCAATACCGCCTTAAAAAGGTCATCTGAAATGCCTGTCAGGGCAATCAGGGCTTCGCGGGCATCGTCATGGGCGATTAATACATCCAAACTCATCACCGCACCGCAGGTAGGGCAGCGTACTTTCATCTCGCTGCCTCCAAATCCTTACGGCTCAAACACCGCAATGCCGTCTGAACCACATCCTCAATTTCATCCGATAGCCGAGATGACACATACATCATCACAAACTTACCCGACACCGTTGTCAGCTCAGTGACAAGATGACCGCCTTTTTCGCGCCATACCGACACTTTGATTTTGCTGTAATCCCTGTTCATTTTTCTTCTCCCGCGGGCTCCAAAACCACGCCTGTTATTTTGTCTGTCTCGCTCATCCCGCCGTAAACTGCCTCCCAGTTTTTATCGGCTTCCAGAGCATCTCTTTGATCTGCCGTTACCGCGACCGGCTGGCAGGCGGCAAGCATGGCGGTCAGTATCCATAACCCCCTCATTTGTACTGCCCCCTGTCATAGACGTTGATCTGCATAGGCTGTTTTTGGCGGCAAGGCTCGGTCAGCCTTGCCTGTATGGCTACGACGATGGACAGCAGCACAATTACAATGGCAAATTCGATTCCATCTTTTTTCATGATTTCCCCTTTATTTTTCAGATTCTTCCGATTCGTTGATACCGGCCAGAACGGCTAACTCCACTATGTCCTGCCAAGTCAATACAAACCGCTTCCCAGTAGCTTTACTGACGACCATCGGCTCACATCCCACAGAGATTTCCATCGTGTATTCCATGCTGCCGACTTTCCCGGTAGCTACCTGTTTTCTAAGTGGGAGCAGCAAGTGATTGGGGTCAATAAATTTTCCGAATTTGTTATCCATCTCACACCCCCCGTACCACATCGCCGTCAACAAGTTCAAATCCCAATTCCGCCGCCTGATTCATCGCCGCTGCCACAAGATTGTTGACAGCCAGAGGATAGAGCAGGCTGTTCTGTTCAACCCCTTTGCTTGTTCTGCTCTTCACAGTCAAACGTTCCGCAACCGCATCCACCGCACTTTGATTCAAAACTTTTGAAACATCCGCACCGACCCGGGCAAACTTGTGTTTCAAATAGCCTTCCAGCTTGCCGTCAGTCAGAGGCAGGAGGGTAACTACCTCGCAACGTTGCACCACCTCGCGCACAGCAGGATTGTTTTCGCTGAGCTTTTGCGCCAACTCCGTCTGACCGATTAAGACAATCCCGAGCAGTCGTTCAAAACCGTTCTTCAGCTCAAAAAAGCGTTTTAAGTGTTTCAGGGTCGGCAGAGGCAGGCCATGAGCCTCTTCAATCAGCAGCAGGTGCTTGTTACCGGCTTTTGCGCTTTCAGTCAGAGCGCGATGAATTTGGCGGAAACGAGCCTCCGGACTGCGTTTCGGGCTTGTTCCAGGCGCCACCGCCTCCAAAATTGCCTCAGCGATATGCACCGCTTTGAGTGTCTTACCCTTTTGGTCGTTGTCTTCCATTGCCAGCACATAAGGCTCAATCAACACAATTTGACGGCCTTCGCGGTTGATACGGTCTTGCAGGTCTTCGCGCAGTGTGGATTTACCCGCGCCGCTTTCACCGACCACCGCCACAAAACCGCCATGACAGGCCGTCTGAAACATTGCCTCACGTACATAACGCACGTCAGGGGTCATATACACATCGTCTGCCGACTGGATTTCATCGTTGAACGGGTCGCGGAATAATCCAAAATGCTGTTTTGCGGCTTGGTTCAGGGTTGCTTTTCGTAGTAACATCTCATTGTCCTTGTCTTCGTAAGTTGCTTGGGCAGGTGCGGTTTCCGGCTCGTTTCTCAGGCTCGCTGGGATTTCCGCACCATTCTTTTCAAAAAATTGTTTCAATTTCCTTCGCAGCTCGGCTGCGTTTTTTTTCGGCCATTGCCCGTGATTGACTACCGCCACCAGCATCGGCTTGCTGCATCCAATTTCGGCTGCGGCGGCGGCATAGGATTTGCCGATTTTTTGAAAACTTTGTTTCATCGTTTTCCTCTCTACAAATGCGACGACGTCGTCGCATTTGCCTAACCGGTTTTATGTAATTTCAGACGGCCTGCCGTTTTCAGCTTGTCAAAAACCGCTTCCAACTGACTGGCGGCCACACCGTCCGGATAATGTTTGGTAATGAGCGCAACAGCCTGTTTCCAGTCTCCACCTTCGGCTTCGATACGCGGCTTCAACAGCTTCGCTATTTCCACCTTGCTCAACACCTGCTCGGCGACCTCCATCCGGTTGTATTCCATCTGCTGGCCGCCACGCTCCAAATAGAGCGTATTGCGTGTAGCGAGCGTATCTTCCTGGTGCTTGAATGGATCTATAGACCCGCCGAACGGTACAGCCTTGCCTTTTCGATTGGCTGCCGCCTGCTCCAGCGTTTCCGCTCCCATAGCCATCTTGTCGAGCTCCTTCGCATGTTGCTGGGCAGCAGTATTGCCCGGTGCCTTGTACTCCTCGCCGATGACTGCCGAATCGGCTCTGAAGCCCATGTCGTCGAACACCACTTCCGGCACAGCCACCCATGTTTCACGGCCGTCTGCATCAAACGTTGCCACTCGTGCTCCGTTCTCTTCCCAAGGGTTTTTGGCTACCAAAACCTTCTGTCCAACCAATATGCCTTGAATGGCTTTCACACTGTAGAAACGACCGCCGAAGCGTATTTCCAAATCAGCCGATACCTTGGCTTCTTTTGGCGCACTGATTGCCAACTCTCGGCAATATTCCGCAGGAGGTGGCAGGATCAGCTGCTCCGGTTTGATTTTGTTCCACGCCTGATAGCGGGTCATACCGTGACGGCTGTGAATCTGCGTACCGTTGTAGTAACGCATCCAACGTTCGGCTAAGGCGTTCAGTTGGTCGATATCGTGCACCTCGGTAAAGCGCAAACCGCTTTCAAAAGATGTTTCCACAATGTCATTGGCTTTCTCTACCTGGCCTTTGGCTCGGGGGTTGCCGGGTTTATTGATCTGCACATGCACATCAAGCGACTTGCACAGCGTTTTAAAAGCAGACGACGTATTCGCACTTCCCGGGTCAAGCATGACCATGCGCGGCACACCGCGTATAGGATCCTTACGCACATCCTCCTTGGCTTGCATCATGAAGATGAAGAAATCGCACAAGTTCGCACTCGTCTCGCCACCGAAGTAGTACCGGGCGACAATCGTTCCACTGGCATGGTCGGTGCCGGTGTAACGCCACACGCGGTCTTGCTCAATCTTCACAACATTTTTAGGTTTGTTTTTGTAGAATTCCTCCTCTTTCATCACCCTAAGCCCCGTATCCTTGCCGTGTCGCGGCAGGTAATACAAAACACACAAACTAGGGTCGATTTGCCAGCAATGATTCGGATGTTCAGATTTCATACGGCTGACAGGATCAGGCTGAAGTAATTGGTCGGGATGTAGCTTGTACTCTCGTAAAGCCCGGGTAATGGTGTTTTCAGAAAGAGGACTTACTTCCCCCGTTTCCTCATCAATCCGCGCCGCCTCGATTTTGCCGTTGGCTCGCAGCATCTCCACTGCTTGCTTGACCGACATCAACCGCTTTCCGTTGCGCCTCATGGCCTCCACCAGTACAGCCGAAATCAGTTTGGCTTCTTCCAGCTTCAGTTCCGTTTTACCGGCATCGCTTCGCCGTTTTCGGCTCGGCTTAACACTCACAGACTCCAATTTCCGATAGAGCGTAGCGAGCGATACCCCTAAATCCTGTGCCGACCGTTTCAGATACTCCGACCGTTCTCCCCGTCCAAGCAAAGCGGCTTGAGCCTCGATTTCAGTCAGTCTTTCTACCAATCCGGCGTTCATGATTTATTCTCCCAACCACTCCGGCGTCTCATCTTGAGGGGCTTCCATCGGTAGATCGTAGCTCTCGCGGATGATGTTGCAATCCAAAATAATCTGATTCAACGCCCCGACCATTTTTGCCTGATGACTAATCCCGTGCGCCTCACTGTGCGCATTAAGTTGGTCGAACAAATCTTTCAGACGGCTCACTTGACTGCGGATACCGACCTCAAGGCTTGATAACTGCATCGTCAATTCACTGCCCACATCTTCCGCCTTCGGCTCTCTTACACCGGCTTGCTTCTTAGCCAGCTTTTCCGCCAGCTCATCGACCTTTTTGTTTTTGTCGGCGATGACTTTGTCTTTCGCTTCGGCGGTTTCACGGCTTTCGCGCAAGGCGGCGCGCAATTCGTTGCGTGTCATACGGTCGATGTCGTCCAATGTGTGGCCGTTGATGTCGCCGCCTTCTGCCAGTTCGATGAGTGAATCGTCATCTTCAACTAAAAGTTCGAGCAGCTTGGATTTGCCTAAATCCATCAATTTGGGTTGGGCTGCTTTCATTTTCGGATCGATAAAACGCAGCGTCGCATTCATCAAGCGTTGGGCTTCGCGTTTATGCAGACCAAACTCTTTTTCAGTAATCTCCGCAAACCGGCCATGCGGTGTATGCTCTTTAATGATGATGAGTGCGCGGCCCAGCTCAAACATACCTTCCATGGTTTGGCGTACCGCAAAACGTCCGCGTTCAATCCAAACCGCTTCGTTGTAGGCTTCGCCGCCGGAATACTTCTCCATTACCGCCATACTGTGGATGGCCAGCTCGTTTGGCGTTGCGCCGACTGTGTGTCCCAATACTTCTGTTGCCATTTTTCTCTCCGTCAAATGCGACGCCAGCGTCGCATTTAATAAATTCGTTGTTCAAGTTCCTGCAAGCGTGCTTTCAGGCGTTCGTGTTGCTGGCGGAATCCTTCCGCAATCTGCAAGGTCTTCACGCTGTAAGCAAAATTGCCGTTATCCAGCTTTACCACCAAGCCCTCGGCAATCAGGTCATCCAAATCACGGCTTACCTGCGTGGGTGAGAGGCCGAGGCCGTCTGAAATTTCTTTGTTACTGATACCGATAATCGGGTGGGCTTCCAAGGCTTTAAAAACCCGCAGCAGTCGGATGCCTTTGGTACTCATCACGCGCTCCGTTTCTCTGCTTCCGATTTGGCCTTTATTCCCAGCTCCACTGCGATTTCATGCGCTTTGCCGCGATTGGCTTTAATCGTGCCGTTTAAAATCCGCGACACATATGTCGGGTCGTACCCCCGCTCGTCGCACCAAGATTTGATGGTTTCGCCTCGTTTGCGGAAACCTTCCTTCACTTTTTCTGCATTCACGGAATATCTCCTATTTCCATCTCGTGATAGAATGTTGAATATTTAAAGATTTAAACAATCTTGCTTAAATGTTGGATAAATATTAACTGGATTATTTCCATAATGCAAGATTATTTCTAGGATATTTTTCGAGATTAATTCTATGAGTTTGATTTTTACTGGAAATATTCGCAAGTTGATAAGCGAAAAAGACCTGACAATTGCAGAATTTGCTGAAGCGATTAATGAAAAACTGTCGCGTGTGAATGATGTTTTAAGCGGAAAACAACGTCCGCCATTTGATATGGTAGAAAAAATCCTGACAACTTTTGATATTGACGCAAATTGGTTGATTACAGGAAAGAATAGTTCTTCTAAAAATCCAGATGAGCAAAAGAATTATTCCGAAGAACATGAATACGACTACGTCCCGATGTTTGATGTTGAGGTGTCTGCAGGCAACGGTGCAGCCGCCTATGGCGCAACCGAACCGGCCATGCACTTGGCGTTCCGCAAAGACTGGCTCAAATCACGCGGCCTGTTTGCAAAAGACCTCAACTGCGTGGTGGCACGCGGCGACAGCATGGAGCCGACCATCAACAGCAAAGACACGCTATTGGTCGACACCAGTAAAAACAACCCGCGCGACGGCCATATCTACGTCATCCGCAGCGGCGACGTGTTATGGGTAAAGCGTGTCCAACGCCAAATCGACGGCAGCCTGCTCTTAATCTCCGACAACTCGACCTATCCACCTATGCCGCTGATGCTGGCAGACCACCCCGACATACAGGTCATCGGGCAGGTGGTTCAGGTTTCAAAAGACTTTAATTAACTTACAATAGGAAAAATGATGACAGAAACGAATTACTCTTTTGAAGGGCTGGTAATTGAAAAAATTATTACCCATCGTATTTATCCGAAAAATGAAAATAGAGAGCGTGTAGAACCTAAAATCAGTACGCAGTTGATTGATTTGCCTATTATGGCAAGAAGAACATTGGAAAACAGGCTGACCAAAGCTTTGGGTAATAAATCTCATGGCATTGAAATGTCTATTGCCAATACGGCTGAAAATAGTTTTTTTCAGATAGCAGCAGCCATACAACTCAAAGAGGAAGCAGAGTTTATTGAAGATTCCGCACAATTTGCTCACATGTTGACCGATGCACAACTGAATACGAATGCACCGGGTGGTATTTTGTTGGTATTAAAAGGTAGGGTTGGAGATACCGGCAAACCGTTTTTATGTGTGATTAAGGCTGAGCCTCAAGATGGGTTCAGGACCAAAGAAGAGGATGACTTTATCACGATTGAATTCTTAGAGGAATTATTGCTGACCGATTCAGCAAGACTATTCAAAATAGGTTTTTTGGTAGCCGAAACAGTAAGGCCGCAGGAGCAAATACAATCTGGGAATTATCGGGCTTTTTTGTATGACCATCTGATGACACAAACGGAAACTAGGCCAGCAGCTTCCTATTTCTACCAAGTGTTCTTAGGCATGAGTATAGCTGCTTCTTCCCGTAAGCTGACACAGAATTTTTTTGAATGGACACGTAATTTTATCGATAACTCTGATTTGAGTGATGATGAAAAGTTAGATACACATGAAGCATTGCGTGTCACATTGAAAAGTGCAGCAGCAACCATCAGCGTTAACGATTTTGCTCAAAATTATTTACCTGAAGACAAGCAAAAAGCTTATACAGAATTTATGATAGCTAAGGATTTTCCTCAAAATGCTGTAAGTAAGGATATTGAATATATTAAAACTCGTTTACGCAAACGGAGGTCTTACGGATTTAGTAACGGTGTAGTTATCTTGACTCCTCCCGAGCATACTCAAGACTATATGGAAATTGCGCCAACGGAAGATGGGGAATATACTGTTGTCACAATTAAAGGACAGTTACAACAACAAAAATGAGCGATATTGATGATTTCAAAAGCTATTTAGAAAGCCACCAAGCGGCATTTGCCGCTTGGGGTAGATTTGTGGCTGAAGAAATTCAAAATCAATTATCCAATGTCATTTCTCCTGTTCCGGTTGCCAATTTTCTAAAAATTGAAGCAAAGCCTAGAGTCAAAGAGATTTCTTCAGCTCTGGCCAAGATTGGCCGAAAAAATTACACTTCACCTCAAACTCAAATGACTGACTTGGTCGGCGTACGTTTTGTGGTATTGCTTGCGGAACATATTCAAATAGTTTGTGAAATCATTGAATCCTCATCACAGTGGAATGCTAAAGTTTCGAAAGATTTTGCAGATGAAATTCAGCAAAATCCCAAAGCATTTGACTATCAATCCAAACATTACGAGATTCGTCCTAAACAAGCATTCATTACACCCGAAAATGTCAGCATCCCTGCTGATTTGTGCTGTGAAGTTCAGGTGCGTTCTTTACTCCAACATGCTTATGCAGAGCTGGTTCATGACAATATATACAAGCCTGACGGCAATGTTCCAAAGAAAGCAGAGCGCGAAGTCGCGAAGAGCATGGCTTTGATGGAAACTACAGATGACTTATTTAGTCGTACTCTGGCAATTTTGAAAGAAGCAAATCAACCACAAGAAGAACTTCTTCCCCAATTATCACAGCTTTATCAAGAGGAAATAGGGCTTGTTCCTGAAGTTGATAAAAAAACCAATATGATTTTTCTAGAAACATTTCAATCCAGCATTGACCCTTCAAATATTCTTGCTAATATCCGGTCACTTTTGAATGAGAAGAAATATCTTGCTAATCGGATAAAAGAAAATGCTGAAGAAATGTATTTTTTCAGTCAGCCAGCAGCTTTGTTGGTTTATTGGCTGATTGAGAAAGTTGGTGCAGATGAAGTATGGAAAAAATGGCCTTTGCCTGCATACAACAAAAACCTGAAATTCATTTGTACTGATTTGGATAAGCAACCATCCCATGAACTCTTTTAACCCCCTTTAAAAGCCCATTCAGACGGCCTTTTCTAAAATCCCTGTATTGATTTCAACCTCAATACAGGGATTTTTTATGTCCACCAAATTCAATCAATTCATTGAGCGCGTCCTCTCCCACGAGGGCGGCTATGTCAACCATCCCAAAGACCCCGGCGGCGAGACCAACTGGGGCATTACCAAACGCACTGCTCAGGCAAACGGCTACAACGGCTCCATGCGTGCCATGACCCGTGAGCAGGCGATCGGCATTTACCGTCAAGCATTTTGGGAACGCTATCACGCCGATCAAATGCCGGAAGCGGTTGCGTTCCAATTCTTCGATGCCTGCATCAACCACGGTCATGGCAATGCTGCCCGTATGCTGCAACGCGCCGCAGGCGTGCCGGACGACGGCGTTATCGGAGCATTCAGCCTCAAAGCCATCAATTCACTTCCTGAAAATGACCTCCTGCTCCGTTTCAACGCCGAGCGTCTGGTCTTTTATACCAAGCTGGGTACGTTCACATCATTTGGCAAAGGCTGGATTCGCCGCGTGGCACAAAACCTGATTCATGCGTCTGCAGATAACACCGATTAAAGGGAGAAAACCATGTCAAAAAAGTCACTCATCGCCCTAATGACCGCAGCCATGCTGCCCGATTTCAGCCACAGCGACCTGGGCATTCGCTACGCCATGCCGACTCAGGGGTGTTGGACGCAAGCCCACCGCAAGAGCGGGGTAGCCGCCGCGAAACGCGCAGCCAAAAAAAAGCGTCGTCAGTAACTGCCTTTTTCAAATGGTTGGGCGGCCTGGTATCTAATCCGGCCACAGGGAAAATCAGCCATACCAAACTATGGGCAAACGTGGCAGCCGCCTCTATGACCTATAAGTTCTCGCAAACAGCGGATGCGCCGGAATGGCTCTGGTGGGCTTATGGCGCATTGGTCGGCGGGTATGCATTAATCAAACGCGGCATCGCGGCGATTCCGCAGGTCGCTGAAATCCATAAAGGAAAAGACGATGTGGAAAACGCTTAATCCTATTTGGCAGACCCTGATTCTGATTTTGCTGATAGCAGGTGCAGTACCAACGATTTATTTCTGCGGCTATAAGTCCTCAGCAAAGAAGGCGGAAGCTGAAAAAGCCGAAGTCATTGCTACTTATCAGGCTTCAGCCTTGGCCGCCGAGCAGCTCTATACCGAAAAGCTCAAAGCGGCTAATGAAGAAAAACAGCGTTGGTTTGATTTCGCACAAGCACAAAGCCGCGATTTGGCAACCGCCTATCAGCAAATCGGCCGCCAAGCGGCTCAATTGGAGAAGCAGATTGATGAAACTGTACAAAAAGACGGCAACCGTTTTAATGGCCTTGGCACTAACAGCGTGCAACTCTACAACCGTGCCCTCGGCCACGATTAAAACCGTTACCGTAGCGGAAATTCCCCCCGTCTCTTCCGAGCTGCTGCTCGTTCACGAACGCCCCGAGCGTCTGAGTGGCGGCTCGCCCGAACAACTTTTAAACCACGCCGTCCGCTATGGCGAATACTGCCAAAAACTGGAAAAACAAATTTCTGGCTGGCAGACATGGTACAAGAAAGGCCGTCTGAAAAATGACTGATTTTGCCGACCGCGCATCCGAACGCGAAGCCATCTTTCTCGCAGCATCCCTGGCAAAGCATCAACCGCCGTCTGAAACCACCGCCAGCCTCAGTCATTGTGAAGATTGCGGTGCGCCGATACCAAAAGCAAGACAACAGGCAGTCAAAGGCTGTACGCGCTGCGTTGTCTGCCAAGAATATTTTGAACACGGATGGCCATAAAAATGGAAAAAACCTTTATTCACATCGAGTTTTGGCAACTTGTCGGCTTTTTACTCTCATTCCTCGGCATCTGTTTCACCTTCGGCAAAATGCTGCTGGCTCAATTCCGCGAGCAGCAGGACGAACGCCAAAAACAGCAGGAACGCCTACAGGGTAAAGTCGAAATCATGGAAAACAAACTGGCGGAATTCAATGCCGGCCTGCCTCTGACATACGTCCTGCGTGAAGACTACATCCGCAATCAGGTCGTTTTGGAAGCCAAACTCGACAACGTCGCTGAGAAACTCACTGAAATCTACAAAATGGAAAGCGTAAAAAAATGATTAGCCAGGAACTGATCGCCAAACAACGGCGCGAGGGTATGCGTTGGAACATTATCAACACCCTTAATAAAGCCCGACCGCACACAACAAGCGAAACCTTCTTGTTGGACATCATGAACGCGATTTACCCGCAAACCACCGCACTGGAGCTGCGCCAACAACTTGATTATCTGGCTGACCGCAAAATGGTAGACCTCAATAAAGCCCCGCACGGCCTGTGGTTTGCCGACTTGACCAGTTTGGGTGTCGATATTGCCGAATATACGGTGGAGTGCCGTGCCGGTATTGCACGGCCTGAGAAAGTATGGAGCTAGGCATGGCGCAACGCAGCAGCATTGAAAAACTCCCCGAAGCCGTCCGGCACGAATTTGAACGGAAACTGGTAGAAAACGGTTTTTCAGACTACCAAGCCATTGCCGAATGGCTGCAAGACCAAGGCTATGAAATCAGCCGCTCCGCCGCCCACCGCTACGGCCAAAAAGTGCAACGCCGTTTTGCCGCCATCAAATCCAGCACCGAAGCCGCGCGACTGATTGCCGAAGGCGCAGCCGATGAAGGCGATACCCGTAGCGAAGCCCTGATGGCCATGCTGCAAACCGAACTGTTCGACGCATTGGTAGCCATAGGCGAGATGGACAGCGAAGAATTAAACGCGCTCGACCGTTTCGGCGTGATGGCCGAGGGTGCGAAGAAAATTAGCGGTCTGATTTCCGCCAGCACACGCCTGAAAGAGTATCAGGCCAAGGTCAAAGCCAAAGTACAGGCGGCCGCCGAAGATGTAGCCAAGCAGGCCAAGAAAGGCGGCTTGTCTGAAGAATCGGTCGAGGCCATCCGCAAGCATATTTTAGGGATTGCATCATGACGCCGTCTGAAATCCGAAATACCCGCCCATCAGAAGACCGTACCCCTACGGTCTTATTGCCGTATCAGCAGGCTTGGTGTGCCGACCAGTCGCCTGTGAAGCTGTGCGAGAAATCGCGCCGTATCGGTTTGAGCTGGGGAGAGGCTGCCGATACCGCCTTGCTGGCCGCATCCGCTAAAGGCATGGACGCATGGTACATCGGCTATAACAAAGACATGGCCTTGGAGTTTATCCGCGACTGTGCAGGCTGGGCGAAGCATTACCAGCTGGCGGCAGGCGAAATCGAAGAAACCGAGGAAGTGTTTGTCGAAGGCGACGATCGCCAGTCGGTACTGGCTTTCGTGATTCGCTTTGCTTCGGGCTACCGCATTACCGCCTTATCCAGCCGGCCTTCCAACCTGCGCGGTAAACAAGGCCGCGTGATTATTGATGAAGCAGCGTTCCACGAACAGCTCGGCGAATTGCTTAAAGCGGCAATGGCCTTGCTGATGTGGGGCGGCCAGGTGCATATCATCTCTACGCATGACGGCGTAGACAACCCGTTCAACGAGTTGATTAACGATGTGCGTGCAGGGAAAAAACCTTATTCCGTCCACCGCATTACCTTTGACGAAGCGGTTGAACAAGGCTTGTACCGCCGTATCTGTCTGCGTTTGGGCAAGGATTGGACACCCCAAGGCGAAGCCGCGTGGTGTAAGGAAATCCGCGATTTCTACGGCGAAGATGCCAGCGAAGAGTTGGACTGTATCCCGAAAAACGGCGGCGGCAAATGGCTCAACCGTGCCTTAATCGAAAGCCGTATGACCCCATACACGCCGGTTATCCGCTACGACCAGACCGACGATTTCGGCCTGCTGCCCGAACCGCGCCGCGCTGCCGAAGTGGCGGACTGGATAGCCGATACCCTGCAGCCGCTGCTCGACGGCTTGGACAAAACCCGCGTTTCTTTTGTAGGCGAAGACTTTGCCCGCTCGGGCGACCGCACCGTGATTGTGCCGCTCTTACAAAGCAAAGACCTGATTTTAAAACCGCCGTTTGTTTTGGAACTGGGCAATATGCCGTTTGCCCAGCAGGAGCAAATTATGCAGCACCTGTTGGCCAAGCTACCCAATCTGCGCGGCGCGGCCTTGGATGCGCGAGGCAACGGTCAATCTCTGGCCGAAGCCATGCGCGATGCGTTCGGCGCAGAAGTGGTGGAAGCCGTGATGCTGTCGGAAAACTGGTACCGCACCCATACCGCTCCGTTCAAAGCCGCCCTCGAAGACGGCACACTCGACTGCCTGCCGCGAGATGAAGACATCCTCACCGATTTACGTGCGTTCGAATTAGTCAAAGGCGTGCCTCGTATTCCGGACACCCGAACTAAAGGTCAAGACGGCAAAAAACGCCACGGCGACGCAGCGATTGCCTTTGTCCTTGCCCATTACGCCAGCCGCGAACTCAATACCGGACCGGTACGCGTGGCCAGCCGCCGCGTGCGTCGAATTAGCAGAACAACGCATGGCTTTTAGGCCGTCTGAAAAGAGAATCCCATGAAAAAACCGCATTTCAAACTCAAAACCAATCATGGCAACATCACCTTCAAACCCGATGACCTGACCGGCCATATCGCCGTCTCACGCCAATTTTTAGGCGGTTTCGGCGGTTGGTTGCCTAATCCTGACCCGATTCTGCGCAAGATGGGCAAGCAAATCCATGTTTACCGCGAATTGTTGCGCGACGAGCTGGTCGGTAGCTTCGTGCGCCGCCGCAAAGCCGCTGTGGCACGGCTGGATTGGAAACTCAGCGGCGATGAGGTCGAAGATCGTGTATTGGATTTTGTCGAAAATTGGCTGGCCGCTGATGTCGATGTTTATAAGATCTGCAAAGACATCATGAATGCCTCATTTTTCGGCTATCAGCCTATCGAAATTATCTGGCAAAAAGGCAGTCAATGGCTGCCGTCTGAAATTGTGGCCAAGCCGCAGGAATGGTTCGGATTCAATGATGAGCGTGAGTTGGTTTTTACCGAAAACGGCTTGAGCCAAGAGCCGCTACCGCCTTATAAATTTCTGTGTCCGCGCCATGAGGACGACTATCTTAACCCTTACGGCCTAGGTGATTTGGGTTTGGTGTTTTGGCTGGTAACTTTCAAACGCGGCGGCATGAAATTTTGGGTAAGTTTCACCGAAAAATACGGCGCACCTTGGCTCATTGGCAAAGAGCCACGCTCCAATACCCATAGCGACACCGAAAAGTTGCTCGACGCATTGGAAGCCTTAATAAGCAATTCGGTCGGCACGATTCCGAATGATTCCAGCGTCGAAATTCACGAAGCCAGCGGCAAGTCATCATCAGTAGATGCATTCGACAAGCTGCTGAAAGAGTGTAAGTCCGGCATCAACATTGCCTTGCTTGGCCAAGACCAAACCACCGACAAAGAAACCAACCATGCCAGTGCCAGCGCGGGCTTGGAAATTGCCGACGATATCCGTGACGGCGACCGCCGTATTGTTGAAGCGGCGTTTAACGAATTGATTGAATGGGTGGTGGAACTGAATTTTGGCGATGTGGCTTGTCCGAAATTCGAGCTGTTTGAAAACGAGGAGGCAGGCACAAAAGAGCGTGCTGAGCGCGACAGTTTGCTGTCCGGCGCGGGTGTGAAATTCACTCCGCAATATTGGAAACGCACTTATGGCTTAGAGGATGGCGACATCATCGAAACGGCTGAAATCCTGACCATGCCGTCTGAAAACGAACGCAGTGAGTTTCTGAGCAGCAAAAATCGGCCGGTCGATTTCGCAGAAAGCCGAGACGAAAGTGATGCCGGTTTAATTATCGACACACTTACCCCCGATGCAGGCCGTCTGAATGAGCAAGGCAAAGCACTGACGGTCGCACTGGTGGCCGAAATCAAAAAAGGAGAAACGCAAGACAATATTCTTGACCGATTGGCCGAAGCCTTCCCCAATATGGACGACAGCATCTTGCAAGAAGAGCTGGCACGAGTGATTTTTTTGTCGGATTTGGTCGGTCGTATTGAAGCGCGTGGAGAGTTGGCATGAATCCCGAAGACATCAAAGCCATTTTCGGCATGAAGCCCGAAGCGGCAGTCGAATACCTGAAGCAAAAAGGCGTGGCTGTTTCGTGGGACTGGCAGGACATGCTGGACGACGCACACGCCACCGCCTTTACCGTGGCCAAAACCGCAGGCATGGACGTGGCCAACGACATTTATCGCGCAGTCGTCAAAGCTGCAGAGACCGGCCAAACACTGGAGCAGTTTCAGAAAACACTTACACCGGTATTGCAAAGCAAAGGTTGGTGGGGACGCACCCCAACAACCAATCCGGACACTGGCGAAGCCCAAACTGTTCAACTCGGTAGCCCGCACCGCCTGAAAACCATCTATCTGACCAATATGCAGTCAGCCTACATGGCTGGACGCTACGCTGAAATGATGGATTCTGTCGACACCCACCCGTATTGGCAATACGTCGCTATAAACGACAGCCGCACCCGTGACAGCCACCGTAGAATGCACGGTCGTGTCTATGCAGCAGCCGACCCGGTTTGGGACACCATGTATCCGCCGTTGGATTTCCGCTGCCGCTGCCGCGTGCGTCCATTATCACGCGCCGCAGGAGAAAGCCGTGCCTTACCCAGTCCGACACTTGAGACTCAAACCGTCGACATCGGTAGCAACGAATACACCGGAGAAGCCCGCTACGCCCAACGCACCGGCTTGCGGATTGACGGAAAGTTTGTTGCCCCAAGCGCAGGCTTCAATGCCAACCAAGGAAAAGCCATGCTCTCGCGAATGGCTTCCGTAGCCGTCCAAAAAGCACAATCCGTTCATCCCGATATTGCACGCGTAGCCTTAAAAACCATGATGACCAACAGCAAATTCAAATCCTCATTATCTGCTGTCGATTTGGCATGGGTACTAAAATTAATCAAAGGTTAGATATGCTTGAAATTAATCTTGATACTTCATCACTAGATCGTGGCTTGAGCCAGCTTCTACAAAACGTAAGCCATCCGCGCAAAATAATGAAAGCCATCGCGACCGAAATGACTTCATTAACCGAAGAAAACTTCGAAAGCGAAAGTTTCGGTGGAAACAGATGGAAACAAAGCCAACGCGCAGCTCAAGGCGGGCAGACTCTGCAACTGACCGGCCAACTTGCAGCCAGCATCTCCACACAAGTAGGCAACGACTTTGCACGTATCGGAAGCAACAAACCATATGCGGCAATCCACCACTTGGGTGGCTCCGCAGGCAGAAACCATAGCGTCCAACTTCCAGCCCGACCCTATCTACCAATCAACGGCAGTGGTCAACTTCAAAACGGAGCAGATAAACGCATCCTTGATATTGCAATTGAGTCACTCAGCTCAGGCTTGTAAAACAAAAAAAGACGAGCAAATTACGCCCGTCTTTTTGTTGCACTCTATGAAACTGCTTTTCACAAAACCAATCCCACCAAATCCCGCTCCATCCAAAATAATCCCAATTATCTCAGAGACTCTATATATTTATCTCATTGGGTTTCAATTGCTTTCTAAGATAGGTTGCTTATTTTTGAGCCGCTTTGATTTTGCGGAATCGGTATAGGTTTAAATACAACATTTTTGCCAGTCTTTAAAAAACATCAGGCCGTCTGAAATTAGGTTTTCAGACGGCCTGAGTGAATGAAACGGTTTATTTTTGCCAATAGGTTTTGACGTTGACGAATTCGTACAGTCCGAATTCGGATAGCTCCCGTCCGTAGCCTGAAGCTTTGACGCCGCCAAAGGGAAGGCGCAAGTCGCTGCTGGTGTGGCGGTTGATAAAGACAGAGCCTGCTTGGATTTTTTCAGCATATTTCCATGCATTTGCCGTGTCGGCTGTGTAGATACAGGCGCCGAGGCCGAAGGGTGTGTCATTGGCAAGTGCGACGGCGTGCTCCGGATTGTCGGCGCGTAAGATCATGGCAACCGGGCCGAAGACTTCTTCATGCCAAACGCGGCAGTTTGGATTGACTTGATCCAAGACGGTAGCCGGGTAAAACCAGCTTTGTCCATCAGGAATATAGCCACCGCTCAAGCATTGCGCGCCGTGTGCAACCGCATCTTGAACCTGCTCGTGCACGTTTTGGCGCAGGTCTTGGCGGTGAAGCGGGGCAAGGGTGGTGTTTGGGTCTTTAGGATTGCCGGTTTGTAGTTTGGCACACTCGGTAAGGAAAAGCGGGATAAATTGTTCGGCAATATCTTGGGTAACAATGATGCGTTTGGCGGCGTTGCAGGATTGTCCGGCATCACGGAAGCGCGAATAGCAGGCGTCGATGGCTGCGCGTTGGAGGTCGGCGTCGGGCAGGATGATAAACGGATTGCTGCCGCCCAGTTCAAGGACGGTTTTTTTCAGATGTTTGCCTGCATGGGCAGCCAGCAGTCGGCCGGTATGGGTCGAACCGGTGAATGCCATGGCATCGGTATCTTCGATGGCTTTAAGCGTGTCTTCATGGTTTAACCATGCGCCGATAAGCGGCAAATCTTTGGGGACGAGGCTGAAGAGGGTTTCGCTGACGCGGGCAACACTGGGTGCAGGTTTGACCGCGCAGGCATTGCCGGCGCACAGGGCTGGGATGGCAAATCGTAAAATCTGCCAAACAGGATAGTTCCACGGCATGACCGCCAAAACAACGCCTAAAGGCTCGAAGCGGACTTGGCTGAGGCTGGCTTGGGTGGCGATGGTTTTATGGGCAAGCAGCTCGGGGGCAAGGCGGACGTAGTAGCGGATAAGCTCGATGGATTTGCTGATTTCTGCACGGCATTCGTGCAGGCAGCGTCCGACTTCTTCGCAAACCATTTCGGCGAGGCGTTCTTGGTTTTGGGCGAGGCTGTCAGCAAATTGCTGTAAGAGGGCGGTGCGCTCGGTAATGCTTGATTGCGCGAAGGTTTGCTGAAGGGTTTGGAGGCGGTTTAATTCGTCGGTGAACTCGGTATAGCTTTGCGCCGGTCGGCGGTAAATGGTTTCTCCGGTGAAGACATAGGTGCTGTGAAACATGGTTGGCTCCTTTGTTTTTATGTTTTTATGAGGCCGTCTGAAAATGTTTCAGACGGCCTTTTATTGTAATAATTGTACTTCAAGCGACCAGTTGAGGAAAAATAGATTTTAAGCCGGCAACAATAATCTCTACGGAAATGGCGGCAAGCATCATGCCCATAATGCGGTTGAGGATGGTCAGGCCGGTCGTGCCCAAGCGTTTGCTGATGCGTCCGGCAACGATCAGGATGAGATAGCAAATCAGGCTGACCAGAAAGCCGGAGATGATAATCAGGGCAATATCGCTGTAATTTTTGGCGGCAGAGGAGTAAATGATGACGGTAGAAATACCGCCGGGACCGATGGTAATCGGAATGGCAATGGGGACGACGGCAATGGCTTTTTCATTGCGGCGGACTTGTTGCGCATGGTGATGCTCTTCTGAATTGGGGTCGATTTTGGGCTTGGCCGGATTGTCGTTGCCATTCATCAAGGAGATGGCAATCAGTAAAACCAAAATGCCGCCGCCGACTTGGAAAGAGCCCACGCTGATGCCGAGTACTTTCAACAAGATACCGCCGCTCAGTGCAAAGACGACAATCACGATGAAAACGGCCAGTGCGGCAGTACGCGCAATTCTGCGTTTTTCTTTGGTGCTGTGGTCTTGCGTCAGGTCAAGATAAATCGAGAGTGCGCTGAAGGGGTTGATCAGTACAAGAAGTGCAACGAGAAGTTTGCCGATTTCTACACCTAATTCCATATTATTCCTTGCTTTCAGTCAGGTCGTCGTTGTCCATATTACGACGGCGGAGGTTTTTATGTTCGTTGGCAATACCCATCAACAGGGCGAGCACCACCATGATGGAAAGCGTAGCCGTACCGCCGTAGCTGACCAAGGGGAGGGGGACGCCGACGACGGGCAAAATACCGCTGACCATGCCCATGTTTACAAAGGCGTAGCAGAAAAAGGTCATGGTCAATGCGCCTGCCAAAGTACGGCTGTAAAGGGATTGCGCTTGTGCGGCAATCCACAATCCGCGTGCCAAAATGATAAGGTAAACCAGCAGCAAAAGGATATTGCCGATCAGGCCGAATTCTTCGCCGAATACCGCAAAAATAAAGTCAGTCGTTGATTCGGGAATATAGTCCAAATGGGTTTGCGTGCCGTTGAGCCAGCCTTTACCCCATACGCCGCCCGAGCCAATGGCAATCATGGATTGGATGATGTGGTAGCCCGCGCCTAACGGGTCTTTGGTTGGGTCGAGCAAGGTAAGGACGCGGGTTTTCTGGTAGTCATGCATGCCGTAGTTCCATAAGAGCGGCAGGGCGGCCACAAAGGCAATAATGGCGGCAAAAATGGCTTTCCAGGGCAATCCGGCAAAAAAGATGACAAAAATGCCTGAAGCCATAATCAGCGCGGCCGTACCGAGGTCGGGCTGCTTCAAAATCAGGGCGACAGGAACAAGAATCAGCACGAGGGCGACAATATAATGTATCCATTTCAGACGGCCTTCATAGCGTTGGAAATACCACGCGACAGTCATGGGAATGCCGATTTTCATAATTTCGGAAGGTTGGATACGGGTAAAGCCGAGGCTCAGCCAACGGGTCGAACCGTTGACGGTAACGCCGGCAACTTCGACGCCAATCAGCAGTAATACGCCGACAATGTAAATAGGCAGGGCAACTTTGGCAGCCGTTTGCGGCTTGAATACGGCGATAATCCATAACAGGGCAAAGCCCAAAACGGTATGGATGGTTTTGTTTTCCAATTGGCCGAACTCTTGCCCGTCTGCAGAATAGAGCAAAAACAGGCTCATGATGTAGATGGCGAGCATGGCAAAAAACAGCCAAGGGTCAATCGGGGCTGCAATGGTGGATTTGAACGTTTTCCACGCTGATGTGTTATTCATGGTGAACCTCCGGCTGTTGGGCAGGGCTTGTCGGCGTCAGTCCGTAGGCGGATTGGAAAATGCTGGTGATAGGCTGATGTTTATCAGTTTTTTCAGTTTGGGCCGAATCTGTTTCTAGGCCGCCTGAAAACTGTTGCGGCTTAACATTAAGCATATAAAAATCAGTCATTTCACGGGCCAATGGCGCGGCATACGCACCCCAGCCGCCGTTTTCCAAAATAACGGCAATGGCGATTTCAGGTTTTTCCAATGGTGCAAACGAGATAAACCATGCGTGGTCGCGGTGTTGTTCGCGCAGGGCTGCGGCATTGTAGCGGCCGCCTTGTTTAATTTGTACGACTTGGGCCGTACCGGTTTTACCGCCCATCGTATAAGCGAGTCCTCCACCGATACGGTGTGCCGTACCGCCCGGTTTCAATACCTTCTCCATTGCGCGTTTGACGTATTCGAAGTTGTCGGCTTTAAACGGAATTTGACGTTCGGGATTAGGATTGATGCGGGTAATTTTGCGCGCACCGAAATCCAATATTTCTTTGACCAAATGCGGCTGATGGACAACACCGTTGTTGGCCAGAGAGGCTGTCGCATGTGCCATTTGCAAAGGCGTGTAGGCATTGTAGCCTTGGCCGATACTGACGGAAACCATCTCGCCGGCACGCCATTCTTTGGCAGTCGGGTCGGAAGATTTGGCAAAGCGTTTGGCTTTCCATTCGCGGCTGGGCAAAACGCCTGTGTATTCGCTGGGCAGATCAATACCGGTTTTTTGGCCGAAACCGAATTGCGCCAGATACGGAGAGGCTTTGTCGATACCCATTTCGTAACCCAAGCGGTAGAAGAAGGTATCTGAGGATACTTGAATGGCTTTGCTCAAGTTGGCCGAGCCGTGACCGCTGCGGACGGAGTCGCGGAAAATATGGCGGCTGCCGGGTATACTCCATGCGCCAGGGGCGGGGACGATGGTGTTTTGAGTGATTTTGCCGCTTTCCAACAAAGCCATGCCCATAAAGGGTTTGAATGTAGAGCCCGGCGGATAGAGGCCTTGGGTAACGCGGTTGATCAAAGGCTTTTTCCAATCGTCATTCAGCATTTTCCAAGTATCGCTGTCGATGCCGTCAATAAAGAGGTTGGGATCGAAAGAAGGTTTGGAAACAAAAGCCAAGACGGTACCATCTTGCGGATTAATGGCTACCAATGCGCCACGGCGGTCGCCCAAGATTCGGTCGGCTTCCTGCTGCATACGGATATCCATCCCTAGGCGCAAAGTTTGCCCCATTTTGGACGGGACATTTTTCAATACGCGGACGATATTGCCGTAAGCGTCTTTTTCGACTTCTTGATAGCCTGGAACGCCATGAAGCTGGTGTTCGTAATATTTTTCCAAGCCGGATTTGCCGATATGCGTACTGCCGCGGTAGAGGGCGGTCAGGCCTTCTTCTTCCAGCATTTCTTTGTCTTTATCGCTAATACGGCCGATGTAGCCCAAGAAATGGGAGGTCAGCTTGCCGTAAGGATATTCGCGGAATGTGCGTGAATTGACCTCTACGCCTTTGAATTCGCGCAGATGCACAGACAAGCGTGCAGCCTCTTCATCGGTCAGCCTGAGCTTGAGCGGGATATTTTCAAATTTTCGATAGCTTTCGCGGTATTTTTTGAAGCGTTTTAAATCTGTCGGCGTGATATCGACGTATTTTTTCAATGCTTCAATGACATTTTCCATCTTGCCTTCGATGCGGCTGGGAATAACTTCAAGCGAAAAGACGGGATAGTTTTTGGCCAAAGGAACGCCATTGATGTCGACGATTTCGCCGCGTACGGGCGGTGTTGGAATCAGGGTGATGCGGTTGCTCGATGCTTGGCCGGAAAACTCATTGTGTTGAGTCACTTGCAGGTAGAAGAACCGCGCCAGCAAAATGGAAAAGAAGATAACAATCAGGATAAACGCAACGAGCAGGCGTAATAAAGCATCGGCTTGTGCTGCCTGAGCGGAAGGTTTTTGGGTATGTTGACCACCGGAAAGACGGCGTGGAAGAATCGGTTTCATCTTTTCAGTGCGCGCGGTAAATACGGGTCACGATCAGCATCAGCTGGCTGAGTATCGGCCAAAGCAGTGCGCCGACAAATGGGGCAACAAAGCCTTGCAAAGTGATGACCTGATGATTGAGGAACAGACGGGCAGCAGTTAAAACGGCCTGATTGAGCAACAACGCAGCCAAGGCAGCGGCCAATTGTATAATGTGGCCGTACAGCATGATTTGGCGGCGTCGGTTTAAGATGAAATAAGTCATCACAACGTAAGACAGGGCGTGCAGGCCCAAAGTCGCGGCGGTTGCGGCATCGACAATCAGACCGATGGCAAAAGCCAGTCCCATGCCTGCGCGTTGCGGCTGGTGCAATGTCCAATACAGCAACATTAGTGCCGTCATTTCAGGCAGCCAGAAGAATCCGTCAAAGGAAAACGGCATAAAGTCCAGTATCATCATCACAATGAGACTGGCCGCCATGATATGCAGCGGTACTGCACGGTAAGAATCGTCAAAATCGTTCATGAAATCAGCGTGGGGAAGAAGGGGCGGAAGAAAGTACCAAGACAAAACGGCTGCTGCGTAAAGCGGCCAAAGGCGTCAGTTGCGTATCGTAATAAGGCGTTCCCGATGCACGGACAACCTTGCTGACGGTTGCAACGGGAATCCCCGCCGGATAAGTACCGTCCAAGCCGGAAGTCAGCAGAACATCGTCGGGTTTCAAGTCCGAGCCGGTTGGAAAATAGCGTAAATCCAAACCGCTGCCATTGCCGTATGCCAAATTACGTTCGCCGGTGCGGCTGACGGCTATGGGGACAATACTTTGTCCGCTTGAGATCAGCTCAATTTCCGCGCTTTGTGTGTGAACTTGTGTCAACAGGCCGATCAAACCGCTTTGATCGATGACCGCATCGCCAACTTTCAAGCCGTCTTGACTGCCTTTGCCGATAATCAGTCTTTCGGAAAGCGGATCTTTGCCATTGGAAATGACTTCTGCGCCGATAACATTGTGGATGCCTTTTTGTTGCAAACCGTACAGTTTTTTCAATTCGCGCAATTCATTGGTATTGACTTTATCCCGCTGCAAATCGATTTTCAGACGGCCATTTTCTTCCAAAAGCAGGCGGTTTTGTTCCAAAAGCTCGGATTTGGACTGGGAGAGGTCGGCAAAATATTGATAAAGTTGAACGGGTTGATTGGCCAGCCATTGAGCAGGATAGAGCATGGGCATTACCGCCGCACGCACAGGCTGCATCAATGAAAAGCGATAATCTGCCACCATCAGGCCGGCAGCCAGGGCGACATAAACGACAAAACGAGGCAACAGCTTAGGGCCTTTTACCTCGTCAAAGCGCAAAGAAGAGCGTTCCATAGCCATCTACCTTATGGGTTTTCCGTAAACACGGTATCCCATTTGCCGATATAGTCCAAAGCCTTACCGGCACCATAGGCGACGCAGTTTAGAGGCTGGTCGGCGATGCCGACGGGCAGGCCGGTTGCATCGGCCAAGACGGTATCGATACCGTGCAGAAGCGCACCACCGCCGGTCAGCATAATGCCGCGGTCGGCGATGTCGCCGGCCAGTTCGGGCGGAGCTTGTTCCAAAGCCAGACGGACGGCACGGATGATTTGATTTACCGTTTCACTCAATGCTTCACGGATTTCATTTGAGGTAACCGCCAAGGATTTGGGTGTACCTTCAGCCAGGTCGCGGCCCTTAATGCGCATGGCTGTTTCGGTTTCAAAACCAGAGGCCGAGCCGATTTGTTTCTTCAATTCTTCTGCCGTCGCTTCACCGATCAAGACACCGCGATGACGGCGCAGGTAATGGATGATGCTTTTGTCGAACTCATCGCCGGCTGCGCGGACCGAAGCGGAATAGGCCATACCGCCCAGTGAAAGGATACCGATTTCAGTTGTACCACCGCCAATATCGACAATCATCGAACCTGCCGCATCTTCAATCGGCAAGCCCGCGCCTAAAGCGGCGGCCATCGGTTCTTCAATCAAATGCACGCTTGCCGCGCCGGCGGCAAACGCTGAATCTAAAATTGCTTTACGTTCCACTTGGGTAGAGCCGCCCGGAACACAGATAACCACACGGGGCGGAACCAAAGACCGTCCTTCGGTGGCTTTTTTAATCAACATACCCAGCATACGTTCGGTAATCACAAAATCGGCAATCACGCCGTCCCTCATCGGACGGACGATTTCAATATTGCGCGGCGCACGGCCCTGCATTTTTTTGGCTTCCGTACCAACCGCCATGATTTTACTTTTATTGCCCGCGCCGGATTGAATCGCAACCATGGACGGCTCATCCAAAACAATTCCTTTGCCGCGTACAAAAATCAGCGTGTTGGCCGTGCCCAAGTCGATGGCAATATCATTAGAGAGGAAACGAGATAAAAGACGAAACATAGGATACCTGAAATTCCGGCCCAGCCCGGATGTGTTTAGCGTTATTTAAAATAAGAAAAACAGGTACACGGTTTAAGACGGATAAATGCACCCTGAAAAGGCCGTCTGAATCAAAACACCATGCCAACCTGTTTGGTTTTCGGTTATAATTCTTCGCTTCATAGAAGACGAAATGCAATGATACCCCAAACCCAAGGTGCATTGCTATCAGACAAGGATTTTTTATGGCTTTAAGCTTAAATGATGTGGAAAAAATCGCAAAACTCTCGCGCCTCACTTTAACGGACGAAGAAAAAAACAAAACGCTTGCCGAGTTGAACGACATTTTCGCCATGGTTGAAAATATGCAAAGCGTCAATACCGACGGCATCGAACCCATGGCGCATCCGCACGAAGCCGCTTTGCGCCTGCGCGAAGATAAAGTGACTGAAACCGACCATGCCGCCGAATATCAGGCGGTTGCCCCCGAAGTGCGCAATCGTCTGTATATCGTTCCTCAAGTGATTGAGGAATAAGGTTTCAGACGGCCTTTGCTTATCGGCAAACCCCTATTGCAAGGCCATCTGAAAGGATATTCTGTTCAGACGGCCCGATTTATTGATTTAAACGGATGTTTTCAATATCTGTTTTGAAAGCAAAAACTGTTTTATAGAAAGTACGGCACAATGACCGCTTACACGCTCAAACAAGCCAGCAGCCTGCTGCAATCCAAACAAATTTCCGCAGTCGAATTGGCGACCGAATATTTGGCCGCCATTGCTGCGAAAAACCCTGCCATCAACGGCTACGTTACCATCGATCAAGATAAGACCCTTGCTGAGGCCAAAGCAGCCGATGCGCGTATCGCAGCCGGTAATGCAACGGCTTTGACCGGTGTGCCGGTTGCTTACAAAGATATTTTCTGCCAAACAGGTTGGCGCAGTGCATGCAGCTCCAAAATGTTGGATAACTTTGTTTCTCCTTATACTGCCACTGTGGTGCAAAACCTGTTGGATGCCGGCATGGTTACTCTCGGCCGTACCAATATGGATGAATTTGCCATGGGTTCGACCAATGAGACTTCGTTCTACGGTGCAACCAAAAACCCATGGAATTTTGAACATGTTCCCGGCGGTTCGTCAGGCGGTTCGGCTGCCGTGATTGCAGCGCGTTTGGCACCGGCTGCTTTGGGTTCGGATACCGGCGGTTCCATCCGTCAGCCTGCATCGCATTGCGGTATTACCGGTATTAAGCCGACTTACGGTACGGTTTCACGCTTCGGTATGGTTGCCTATGCTTCCAGCTTCGACCAAGCCGGCCCTATGGCGCAAACGGCCGAAGACTGCGCGATTTTGTTGAACGCCATGGCCAGCTTTGACGAGCGTGATTCCACCAGTTTGGAACGCGACAAAGAAGATTACACCCGTGATTTGGACAAGCCGCTCAAAGGGTTGAAAATCGGTTTGCCTAAAGAATATTTCGGCGAAGGCGCGGATGCCGATGTTCAGACGGCCTTGCAAAGCGTTATTGATTTGCTCAAAGCACAAGGCGCGGAGACTGTTGAAGTTTCCTTGCCGCAAACATCATTGTCGATTCCCGCTTATTACGTTCTCGCCTCCGCTGAAGCAAGTACCAACTTGTCCCGTTTTGACGGCGTACGTTATGGCCATCGTGCAGCACAATTCGGCGATTTGGAAGAAATGTACAGCAACACCCGTGCCGAAGGTTTCGGTAGCGAGGTCAAACGCCGTATCATGATCGGTACTTATGTATTGAGTCATGGTTACTATGATGCTTATTACCTGAAAGCGCAAAAACTGCGCCGTCTGGTTGCCAATGATTTTCAGACGGCCTTTGGTCAATGTGATTTCATTTTGGCGCCGACTGCACCGACTGCAGCGCCGAAACTCGGCAGCGACATCCACGATCCTGTGCAAATGTACTTATCCGATATTTACACCATCGCCGTGAACCTTGCCGGTTTGCCTGCACTGACCCTGCCTGCCGGTTTCAGCGCAAACGGTCTGCCGATTGGTGTGCAATTTATCGGCAACTATTTCTCCGAAGCCAAAATTTTGGGTGCCGCACATCAGGTTCAACTGAACAGCGATTGGCATACTAAAGCACCGGAATAATGTTTTAGGGCCTTGATGGATTCAAGGCCGTCTGAAAATAAACCATAAAAAGCGCCTGAATCATTTAGGCGCTGCAAATTATAGATATTTAAAAATCATGACAACCACCGACTTCATCCAAATCATTGGGACAGCCGCGTTTGCCATTTCCGGCTATTTGGTCGGCTACAACAAGCGATTGGATGTACTCGGTGTCGTCATTACCGCGTTACTGACGGCTGTCGGCGGCGGCATGATACGCGACGGCTTGGTCGGCCGGATTCCGCAAGTGTTTTTGCAAACCGATGCGCTGATTGTTGTGTTTGCCACACTGGCCATTGCATGGTTGGTAAGGGTGCAACGCTATCGCAGCACCTACTTGGCCGCTGCTTTTATTATTGCCGATGCCATCGGTTTGGCTGCGTTTAGTATTACCGGCGCACAAATCGGCATGGCTTTGCAGCTTAATCTGTTCGGCGTTATTTCTTTGGCTTTTGTGACTGCCGTTGGCGGCGGTATTGCACGCGATATTTTGGTCAATGACGTGCCGATGATTTTGCGTACCGACCTTTACGGCAGCGTGGCCATTTTGATTGGCGGACTGATTTATCTGTTCGGGCGTTTGGGCTGGATTAATATTTTTACGTTAAACCTGCTCTTTGCCGGCGGCTTGTTGTTTCGCCTGACTGCATACCGTTTCCATTGGCAACTGCCCGGTTTCCAACGCCGCAGGAAATAAACTTATCTTACAGACGGCCTGTTATGTTTTTTATTTAGGCCGTCTGAAAACGAATCATTCATTTAACCGATTAACTTTTTTTCGACAGAAAGACCCTTATGACTTGGGAAACCGTAATCGGACTGGAAATCCACGTCCAACTCAACACCCAATCCAAAATCTTCAGCGGCGCATCCACTGCATTCGGTGCCGAGCCTAATGCCCATGCCAGCGTGGTTGAGTGTGCGTTGCCGGGCGTATTGCCGGTAATGAACCGCGAAGTCGTCGAAAAAGCCATCAAACTCGGTTTGGCTTTGGATGCGAAAATCAATCAGAAAAACGTGTTCGACCGTAAAAACTATTTCTATCCTGATTTGCCGAAAGGCTATCAAATCAGCCAGTTGGATTTGCCGATTGTTGAACACGGCAAACTGGAAATCGTAGTGGGCGACGAGGTTAAAACCATCAATGTTACTCGTGCGCACATGGAAGAAGATGCGGGTAAATCCGTACATGAAGGTTTGAACGGTGCCACCGGTATCGACTTGAACCGTGCCGGTACGCCTTTATTGGAAGTTGTCTCCGAGCCTGAAATGCGTTCCGCAGCCGAAGCTGTGGCGTATGCTAAAGCGTTGCACGGTTTGGTAACGTGGCTGGATATTTGCGACGGCAATATGGCGGAAGGCTCGTTCCGCGTCGATGCCAACGTTTCTGTACGTCCAAAAGGCCAGGCCGAGTTCGGTACGCGTCGAGAAATTAAAAACCTCAATTCTTTCCGCTTCTTGGAGCAAGCCATCAATTATGAAGTGGAAGCGCAAATCGAAATTTTGGAAGACGGCGGTAAAGTACAGCAGGCAACCATGCTGTTTGACCCTGAAAAAGGCGAAACCCGTGTGATGCGTTTGAAAGAAGATGCGCACGATTACCGTTATTTCCCAGATCCGGATTTGCTGCCTGTCATTATTTCAGACGGCCAATTGCAAAAGGCCAAAGAGCAAATGCCTGAGTTGCCGCATGAAATGGCAGCGCGTTTTGTTGCCGATTACGGCGTGTCCGACTATGATGCGCGCCTGTTGACTGCGAGCCGTGCTCAAGCTGCCTATTTTGAAGAAGCTGCCAAAGCCTGCGGCCAAGGTAAATTAACGGCAAACTGGATGAACGGCGAGCTTGCCGCCACCTTGAACAAAGAAGGTTTGGAATTGGCTGAAAGCCCGATTACGGCTTCACGCCTTGCCGAGTTGGTTGCCAAAGTTGCGGACGGAACATTGAGCAGCAAACTGGCGAAAAAAGCTTTTGAAGCGATGTGGGCTGAGCCTGAAGCAGGTATTGCCGAAATCATCGAAAAACATGGTTTGCAACAGATTACCGACACTGGCGCAATTGAAGCGATGGTGGATGAAGTGTTGGCAAACAATGCGAAAGCCATTGAGCAATTCCGTTCCGGTAATGAAAAAGCCTTAAATGCGATTGTCGGCCAGGTGATGAAAGCAAGTAAAGGCAAGGCCAATCCGGCTCAGGTTCAAGAGTTGATTAAAGCCAAATTGGCTTGATAGATAGGACAGGCCGTCTGAAAACAGGTTTTATTTTCAGACGGCCTTTGTTTTTGATAATAAATTTATTCTAAATACCATGACACATACCATTACCTTACCAGATCAAACTACATTTACGGCGAATGAGGACGAAACGGTTCTTGCTGCTGCAACCCGTCAGAATTTAAATTTGCCTCATTCTTGCAAAAGCGGTGCCTGCGGACAGTGTAAGGCTGAGTTGATTAGTGGCGAATTTGAAATGGGCAAGCATATTGATAAAGCCATCAGTGAAGAAGAAAAAGCGCAGGGCAAAGTGTTATTGTGCTGTACCACTGCGAAGAGCGACCTCAAAATCAATGTGCCAGGTTTTAATCAAAATGCTTTGCCGGTACGCACATTGCCGGCACGTATTGAAAACATTGAAATTAAACACGATGTTGCTTTGCTCAAACTGGCTTTGCCTAAAGCGCCGCCATTTGCATTTTATGCCGGGCAATATATTGATTTGCTGCTTCCCGGCAATATCAGCCGCAGCTATTCAATCGCCAATTCGCCTGATCAAGAAGGCATTTTGGAACTGCATATCCGCAACCGTGAAAACGGCGTGTGCTCAGAAATGATTTTTGGGGCAGAGCCTAAAATCAAAGAGAAAGGCATTGTCCGTGTCAAAGGGCCATTAGGTACATTCACTTTGCAACAAGACAGCAATAAACCGATGATTTTGTTGGCAACGGGTACAGGTTATGCCCCTATTCGCAGTATTTTGCTTGATTTGATTCGTCAGAATAGCGAGCGTCAGGTTCATTTTTACTGGGGAGCACGTCAACAGGCGGATCTGTACGCATTAGAAGAAGTCGAAGCATTAATAGGCCGTCTGAAAAATGCAAAATTTTCGCCGGTTCTTTCTAAGCCTGATTCCGATTGGAAAGGGGAGAATGGATACGTGCAAAACGTTGCCGCACAAAATTATCCTGATTTGAGCCAATATGAAGTTTATGCTTGCGGGTCACCAGCCATGACGGAGAGTGCGCAAAGTTTGCTGACTCAAAAATGCGCTTTACCGGAAGCTGCCTTCTTCTGTGATGCTTTTTCACCGGCATAGGAATATATTTTACGGAATTCATATGTTTGAATATGGATGTTAAGAGTAGAGTCTGACGGTAATCCGTTTGAGAAAGAGGGTGTTTTTACACACTCTCTTTTCTATATAGTAATTTTCAAAAAATATTTTTATCTTAAAGAGAAGGCTATTCTGTTTGTCATCAAACATTAACTTGATTATCTATCATAAAGAAAAAGGCCGTCTGAATCTTTCAGACGGCCTTTGTTTTAAAGCTAATATTAGCTACCAATCAGTTTCAAACGTTGACCGGGAGATACAGTACGGGTATTGCGGTTCCAACGACGGATATCGTTAATATCAACATTGAAACGGCTGGCGATGGTGTTCAGGGTATCGCCTTTACGTACAGTGTAGGAAACGTTTTGAACCGGGTTGCTGCGGACTTTTGCCGGAGCGGCTGTAACACGGAGGATTTGGCCTTTTTTGATATTGTTGCCTTTGATGTTGTTGGCAATAATCAAATCGGCTACGCTCAGGTTATAGCGTTTGGAGATGTTAAACAACGTATCGCCATCTGCCACACGGTGTGTACCTGCTTCAAGTGCTGCTGTTTGTGTGTTTTGCTGACCGCTTACACGGGCAAGACGCGCATTGATGCGGCTTTGTTGTTTAACGGTATTGGCTGCGATACGTGCGGCACGAGCGCTTTCGGCGGTAACAACAGTTTGAACTTGTTTGTTCTCCGGTGTGGCCTCGGCAACAGTCGCTGAAGATTCCTCTGCCGGTCGGCTTTGTACCAATGCCATCAGGTCGTCATGCTCTTCTAGAACCGGTGCAGTAGCAACAGATTCAACTGCTGGAGTAGTGGCTGCATCGTTTGCGGCAACAGTCGGTGCGGTCAAGTCTGCAGGGATGGCTGATTTGGGCGCTTCTGCAACATTTTTAGCAACGGTCTCGGTAGTCGCATGGGTCATGGCTGTAACTGGGGCGGCCACTTCCACATTTGCAACTTGAGGTTGGGCTTTAGTTTCTGTTACCGCTACGGAATTAACGTTTTCAGCTTTGCTGCGTGCAATAAAGTCAACCGGTTTGCTGGATTGTGGAACAACAGGTGCAACAATATTGGTCACGGTATTTTGAGCGACTTTAACCGGTTCTACTGCGTTGGAAGCAATAATCGGAGACATGGCCGGCATATTGGATTGGTAAGTATCCGGCGTATTGTCTTTATCGATGAAGTTAATGATGTCCTGGCTTTGGCTTGCTGAATTTTTAGCCACCAAAATGCTGCGGCCTTCAGAAACAGCGCTACCGCTCAGGCCGTTGAGGCGTTTGAGTTCGGCAACGCTCATACCGGTATCGTTGGCAATGGCATTCAGTTTTTTGTTACCCAAAGAAGTATAAATATCCCAAGACATCAGGGTATCCGGGTTGGCATTGCGGTAGTTCTTTTCAAATGTGGAAACCGCAGCAACCGGCAACAACAGACGACGGTTGTTTTTAGGGATGAATACAGGCGCATTGAAACCCGGGTTGAGTGCCAACAATTCGCTTTCGCTGATGTTTGCAAAGCGGGCGATTGTGCTGTTATCAATAGGTTTGTCGATGCTGATAGATTTGAAATACGGCTGGTTGCTGATTTCGCTGATATTCATGCCGAAGGTTTGCGGATTGGCAACGATATTGCGGACGGCCAAAAGTTTGGGAACGTAATTGCGTGTTTCGTTCGGCATACGCAGGTTTTCGTATGTCGGCTCCAAACCTTGCGCGCGGGCGCGGTTGACGGCACGTCCGACATTGCCTTCGCCCCAGTTGTAAGCGGCAAGCGCCAAAGACCAGTCGCCGAACATGCCGTGCAGGTATTGCAGGTAGTTCAATGCGGCATCGGTAGCGGCGTAAATATCGTGGCGGCCATCATACAAAGGTGTCTTTTCCAAGCCGAAATGGCGGCCGGTAGCCGGCATAAATTGCCACAGGCCGGATGCGCCGACGTGTGATTTGGCTTTGGTTACGAATGCGCTTTCAATGAAAGGCAGCAAAGCGATTTCGGCGGGCATATTGCGTTTTTTAACTTCATTGGCAATATGGTACATATAAGGTTTGCTGCGTGAGATGGTGCGGTCGAAATATGCGCTGTTTGCAGCAAATTTGTTTTCATGGCGGCGAACCAGTTCTGTGTTGACTTCGTTGATGCGGAAGTCTTTACGCAACGATGCCCATAAGCTGCCGGAGCCGAAGGTTTGTGCTTTGGCTTGGTCGAGCAGGGCGGAGTTGAGGCGCATCATGGCCATGCCGACTTGGTTGGGTGTAGCGTTTTGTGCGTAGGCTGTGGCGGAAACCGCCGACAGGCTTGAAACGGTCAGAGCGATGGTTTTTAGTTTTGCCATAGTAAATAAAGTTATCAAATATATAATAAAATTTCGTCTTTTTGATAGTATCGTTTCAGCATTTAAACGTCAAGTCGAGCAGGGAATTTGCTTGTGTGATGTGGCCGTGGTGTTAAAATTCTGTCACACAAGTCGGGATGCATAGGGGAGCCTTGAATGGAAGTTTTTTTTATGCAAACGCCAATGGGGCAATATCTTGCTCAAAAAGAGGCGGATTTTTTCAGACGGCATTTGCAGTATTTGAATAGGCAGGTGGCGGTTCAATTGGGCGGTGTGTGGCAGAGGCCGTCTGAAAACATGATTGTAGTGCCCCGCGATGTGCGGATGGATGCTGAAATGTTGGCATTTGAAACACATTCCGTGGATGTATTATTGATGCCTCATCTTTTGGAAGTTTCATCTGCGGATTTGGTGTTGCAAGAAGCGTTTAGGGTATTAAATTCTGAAGGAAGGTTGATTTTGACGGGGTTCAACCCTAAATCTTTGTGGGGATTGAGCTCTTGGTTTGATGGGGAAAAGCTGCCTTTGAAATCTCAATGCTTGGCTCTGGCCGAGTTGAAACGAAAAATTGCGGATATTGGTTTTGAAATGGAATATGGGCAGTTTATGGATTATCTGCCTGCTGTGAATTCGCCTTCTGCTTTGAAGTTTTGGCGGTTTATGGAAAAGGCGGGGGATAGGTGGTGGCCGCAGTGTGCGGCGGTTTATGGGATGGTATTAACGAAACATTTGATTGGTGTCCATCCTTTGCCTGAATTGGAATCTGCATTTGATGGCAATACGGTTGCTTTAAGTACGGCACGTTTGGCCGAATAGTTCTCAGACGGCCTGTATATTAATGATAAATTTGGAGAATAATGATGCCTGAATTACCTGAGGTGGAAACGACTTTACGCGGGATAGAGCCGCATATTGATGGCAAAAAGATAGCAAAAGTCACTATCCGCCAGTTTAAATTGAGATGGCCTATTCATCCAAACTTGGCGCAAATTTTGGCCGGCCGCAAAGTTTTGGCATGCAACCGGCGTGCGAAGTATTTGATTATTACTTTTGAAACGGGTATTTTACTTATTCATTTGGGCATGTCCGGCAGTTTGCGGATTTTTACCGCCGATGATGATCGTATCGCTACGCCGGATAAACACGATCATTTGGATTTTGTATTTGATGACGGTACCGTATTGCGTTATCACGACCCGCGTAAATTTGGTGCGGTATTGTGGTATGAAGGTATTGCCGAACATCATCCTCTGTTGGAAAAACTGGGGCCGGAGCCGCTCTCGGAGGCGTTTGATGCAAATTACCTGTATCAGAAATTGAAAACGCAGAAGCGTGCGGTCAAATTGGCGCTGATGGATAATGCGGTGGTGGTTGGCGTTGGCAATATTTATGCGAATGAAAGTCTGTTTAAGGCGGGTATTTCGCCATTGCGTCCGGCGAATAAGCTGACCAAGAAAGAATGCGCATTATTGGTGGAAACCGTTAAAGCGGTTCTGCAAAGGGCGATTGAAACCGGCGGCAGTACGCTGCGGGACTTTGTCAATAGCGATGGAAAAAGCGGCTACTTTCAGCAGGAATATACGGTCTATGGCCGCCACAATGAGCCTTGTGTCCAATGTGGCGGGTTGATTTTTAAAGAAACTTTGGGGCAGCGTGGAACATTTTATTGTCCAAATTGCCAGAAATAGTTTCAGACGGCCTTAAATGTCAGAGGCCGTCTGAAAATAATGAACACAATACAGAAGAAATTTTATGTCTAAACAAAAAGCTCCTTTTTTAAAACGACTGGGCAGGCTTTGCCGTTTGGCGGCTTGGTTGTTCCGAACCGGCCGGAATTTGCGTGCCATCGATGGCAATAATGCAGAGGAACGCAATCATGCTGTGGTTGTTTTGGGAAAAGGTGCGTTGGATGCTTTGGATATCGAATTGGAAATCGGCGTACCGCCTCAAGGAAATGTGAGCGGTACATTGGTAGTGGCCAACCATGTGTCTTGGTTGGATATTTTTGCCATGAGCGCCGTTTATCCGAGCAGTTTTATTGCCAAACAGGAAATCAGCGGTTGGCCGGTTTTGGGAAAAATGGGTAAAAATGCCGGCACGGTGTTTATCAACCGCAATTCCCGCCGAGATATTGAGCCGATTAATCAGGCGATTTGCGCGGCATTGAAAGCAGGACAGAATGTCAGCTTTTTCCCTGAGGCGCGCACTTCTTCCGGCTTGGGTATTTTGCCGTTTAAAGCAGCCCTGTTTCAATCGGCAATTGATGCGAAAGCGCCGATTCAGGCAGTAACCTTGCGCTATTATGATGGCGAAGGACAACGGACGGATTTGCCATCCTATGCGGAGGTAAACCTGTTTCAATCTTTATGGCGTATTGTTTCGATGAAGAAAATCCGTATCCGTTTGGATTTCTCGCCTCAATACAAACCGACAGATATGCCGGATAAAGACCGCTATGCTTTGAAAGATATTGCGGAAAAAGCCATCGGTGAAATTGTGGCTTCGGATTCTCCCGTTCAACCTTTACCTAAAAAATAATTTCGGTCAGGTACTTGTTTTCTTTCAGATAGCCTTTATTTAATGAGTTAGCTGTTTTCGGTTGGATTAATTTGATAGTTTAATATAATTAATATTATTTGAACTATAAATTATACAAATCGATAGGCCTGCATTACAATACAAGCATTGATTCATTTCTCTAACCCGAATTTTTAAAAGGAGCTTAAAAATGGCTTTGCAAGATCGTACCGGTCAAAAAGTACCTTCCGTAGTATTCCGCACTCGTGTCGGCGACACTTGGAAAGATGTTTCTACTGATGATTTGTTCAAAGGCAAAAAAGTAGTCGTGTTCTCTCTGCCTGGCGCATTTACTCCGACTTGCTCTTCTTCACACCTGCCACGTTACAACGAATTGTTCGGCGCGTTCAAAGAAAACGGTGTTGACGCTATCTACTGCGTATCTGTAAACGACACTTTCGTAATGAACGCTTGGGCCGCTGAAGAAGAAGCTGACAACATCTACATGATCCCTGATGGCAACGGTGAATTCACTGAAGGCATGGGCATGTTGGTTGGCAAAGAAGACTTGGGCTTCGGCAAACGCTCTTGGCGTTACTCCATGCTGGTTAATGACGGCGTGATTGAAAAAATGTTTATCGAACCTGAAGAACCAGGCGATCCTTTCAAAGTGTCTGACGCTGACACTATGTTGAAATACATTGCTCCTGACTGGAAAGCTCAAGAGTCTGTTGCCATCTTCACCAAACCTGGCTGCCAATTCTGTGCTAAAGCTAAAAAAGCTTTGCAAGACAAAGGCTTGTCTTACGAAGAAATCGTATTGGGTAAAGATGCAACTGTTACTTCCGTACGCGCTATTACCGGCAAGATGACTGCTCCTCAAGTATTCATCGGCGGCAAATACATCGGCGGCAGCGAAGACTTGGAAGCTTACTTGGCTAAAAACTAATTGCCTGTATGCTTGAGACGGTTTGAAAAGGCCGTCTGAAAGATAAAATATAGAGTTATTCAGACGGCGTTTATAATTCGGCGTTCTGAATAACTCTATATTCGCAAGTAGAATTTGAGATTATTGTTTTAAATCGATATTTAGTAATTGGCTATTAATTTTTATTTTTCGATAGTTAATAATTTTTTCCGTCTGAAACTGAATAAGCTGATGGCAATATCGGTTTGGATAGAGACAGTAAGGATAAAATATGAAAAAGATTCAAGCAGATGTGGTGGTACTGGGTGGCGGTACAGCCGGTATGGGCGCATTTCGCAATGCCCGCCTTCATACAGACAATGTTTACCTGATTGAAAATAACGTGTTCGGCACGACCTGTGCGCGTGTCGGCTGCATGCCTTCCAAACTCTTGATTGCCGCCGCAGAAGCGCGCCATCATGCTTTGCATACCGATCCGTTTGGCGTGCATTTGGACAAAGACAGCATCGTCGTCAACGGCGAAGAAGTCATGCAACGCGTCAAATCCGAACGCGACCGTTTTGTCGGTTTTGTGGTCAGCGATGTAGAAGAGTGGCCTGCCGACAAGCGCATTATGGGTACGGCAAAATTTGTTGACGAACACACCGTCCAAATTGATGACCATACGCAAATTACTGCAAAAAGTTTTGTGATTGCCACCGGTTCGCGTCCTGTGATTTTCCCTCAGTGGGAAGCTTTGGGCGATCGCTTGGTTGTAAACGATGATGTTTTCTCTTGGGATACTTTGCCTAAAAGCGTGGCTGTATTCGGCCCCGGCGTTATCGGCTTAGAGTTGGGTCAGGCTTTGCACCGTTTGGGCGTGAAAGTTGAGATTTTCGGCGTAGGCGGAGCCATCGGCGGCATTTCCGACCCTGTTGTCGCTGAAGAAGCCAAAGCTGTGTTTGGCGAAGAGTTGGCTTTACATCTGGATGCTAAAACCGAGGTTAAACTTGACGCAGACGGCAATGTTGAAGTTCATTGGGAACAAGACGGCGAAAAAGGTGTGTTCGTTGCCGAATATATACTGGCAGCCGTAGGCCGTCGTCCGAACGTGGACAATATCGGTTTGGAAAACCTGACTATCGAGAAAGATGCGCGCGGCGTACCTGTTGCCGATCCGCTGACCATGCAAACCAGCATTCCGCATATCTTCATCGCAGGCGATGCGTCCAATCAATTGCCTCTGCTGCATGAAGCTGCCGACCAAGGCAAAATTGCCGGCGACAATGCGGGCCGCTATCCGAATATCGGCGGTGGTTTGCGCCGCAGTGTAATCGGCGTGGTGTTCACCAATCCGCAAATTGCCTCTGTCGGCTTGAAATATGCACAAGTTGCGGCGAAATATCAACCTGACGAGTTTGTTATCGGCGAAGTTTCCTTCCGAAACCAAGGCCGCAGCCGCGTTATGTTGGTAAACAAAGGCCATATGCGTTTGTATGCCGAAAAAGCGACCGGCCGTTTCATTGGTGCGGAAGTTGTCGGCCCTGCTGCCGAACATTTGGCACACTTGATGGCTTGGGCGCATCAAATGAAAATGACGATTCCGCAAATGTTGGATATGCCGTTCTACCATCCGGTTATCGAGGAAGGTTTGCGCACTGCATTGCGTGATGCCGATGCAAAACTGAAACAGGCTTGATTATTTGATGGAATAAAGGCCGTCTGAAACCCGCAATGAGGTTTCAGGCGGCCTTTTTTATACTTTGAAGCTTTTACTTTTAAATCAATTCTAAATCCGGGCCGGCATTTTGTGCGCGACGGCTTCGTAATTGAATGTCTAGGCGCAAATCGTGTGCGGAGTCGGCATTTTTAATAGCGTCTTGATAGCTGATATCGCCGTTTTCATACAAATCATACAAGGCTTGGTCAAAAGTAATCATGCCCATACCGGTTGATTTTTTCATCATTTCTTTGATGTTGTGGACTTCGCCTTTGCGAATCAAGTCGGCAATAATGGGCGAATTGAGCAAAACCTCGACAGCCGCTACGCGTCCCCGTCCGCTTTCACGGGGAATCAGGCGTTGTGAAATAAAGGCTTGCAGGTTGAGCGATAAATCGGTTAGCAATTGGTTACGGCGCTCTTCGGGGAAGAAGTTGATGATGCGGTCGAGCGCTTGGTTGGTACTGTTGGCGTGCAGTGTTGCCATACACAAATGGCCGGTTTCCGCGAAGGAAATGGCGTAGTCCATGGTCTCGCGGTCGCGGATTTCGCCAATCAGGATAACATCCGGCGCTTGGCGCAGGGTATTTTTCAATGCAATCGGCCAATTTTCGGTATCCACGCCGATTTCGCGTTGGGTGATGATGCAGTTTTTATGTTGGTGGATAAATTCAATCGGATCTTCGATGGTGATAATGTGGTCGAAGCTGTTTTCGTTTCGATAGTCGATAAGGGAGGCGAGGGAAGTGGACTTGCCCGAACCTGTACCACCGACAAAAATAACCAGACCGCGTTTTCTGAGGGCGATGTCTTTCAGAATCGGCGGCAGATTGAGTGTTTCAAATTTAGGGATATTGCTGGTAATAGAGCGGAACACCAAAGCAGTTGCGCCGCGTTGAACCATGGCATTGACACGGAAGCGGCTGGTATCGGGCAGGCTGATGGCGAAATTGCATTCGTTGGTGGTAGAAAATTCTTCGATTTGTTTGGAAGACATAATCGAAAAAGCGATTTCCATACATTTTTCAGCGCTTAACGGCTCATTGGTCAGTCGCATGATTTTGCCGTCCACTTTCATGGCCGGCGGGAAATTGGTGGTAATGAAAAGGTCGGAGCCTTTGTATTTGTTCATGTGGCGTAGCCAAGTGAACAATTCTTCTTTTGCGCCCGGAGTATTTTCGTCAAACATAAGAATTTAGATAGTTAATGTTAAGTTATTTTATTGAAAATAATTATAACAGAAGCAATCATTATTTGCTGTTTTGCCGCTAGAGCGGCTATCTGTTTTAAATTGAGTGTCGTGCTGGGAATATAGCAGATTTTTCAGCATCCCTGTGATTTTAAATTCTGCTGTTATAATGTTGCCCGATTAGTGAACGGAAAGGTAGCAAGATGTCAGTACAAACAATTGCCGTGGTCGGCGCAATGGAACAGGAAATCGAGCTTTTGCGTGAAAGCATGGCCGATGTCAAGCATGTGTCCTTCGGTAAATTCTCGGCATATGAAGGCGAATTGGCCGGAAAACGCACGGTTTTGGTTTTGAGCGGTATCGGTAAGGTCAATGCGGCGGTTTCGACTTCTTGGGTTATTCATCAGTTTGCACCGGATTGCGTCATCAATACCGGCAGCGCAGGCGGTTTGGGCAAAGGGCTGAAGGTTGGCGATGTGGTCATCGGCGAAACTGTGGCGCATCATGATGTTGATGTAACGGCTTTTGGTTATGTTTGGGGGCAAGTGCCGCAACTTCCTGCCGTGTTCGCATCGGATGCAAACTTGATTCGCCAAGCAGAAAAGGCGGCGCAAGTGTTTGAAGGTGCGGCCGTAACGCAAGGTTTAATTGTCAGTGGCGACCGTTTTGTACACAGCAGCGAAGGTGTCGCGGAAATCCGCAGTCATTTCCCAGAAGTCAAAGCAGTGGAAATGGAAGCTGCGGCGATTGCGCAAACCTGTCATCAATTGGAAGTGCCTTTTGTGATTATTCGCGCGGTATCTGATTCGGCAGATGAGAAAGCGGACATCAGCTTTGAAGAGTTTTTGAAAACGGCTGCCGTCAGCTCGGCGAAGATGGTGACCGAGATTGTCAAATCGCTATAAAATCATGCAGAAGCGTTGAATTTCCGTTAGAATACGGAACGATTCAACCTTATTCTAAGGCCGTCTGAAAACCGAATCCCTGTTTTTTCAGACGGCCTTTCAGCCTTTAATTGCATTTATCTTAATAACAATATGAAAAACATACGGAATTTCTCCATCATTGCCCACATCGACCACGGCAAATCGACGCTTGCCGACCGTTTTATCCAATACTGCGGCGGCTTGGATTTGCGCGAAATGAGTACGCAGGTGCTCGACTCCATGGACATCGAAAAAGAGCGCGGCATCACCATTAAAGCGCAAACCGCCGCGCTCAACTATAAAGCACGCGACGGGCAGGTGTATCAGCTTAACCTGATTGATACTCCGGGACACGTCGACTTTTCTTACGAAGTCTCCCGTTCGCTGTCGGCTTGTGAAGGTGCGCTTTTGGTCGTGGACGCGTCTCAAGGCGTGGAAGCGCAAACTGTGGCGAACTGCTATACCGCGATTGATTTGGGCGTGGAAGTCGTGCCCGTTTTGAACAAAATCGACCTGCCCGCCGCCGACCCCGAACGCGTGGAACAGGAAATCGAAGACATTATCGGCATTGATGCGGTCGGCGCGGTGCAATGTTCTGCCAAAAGCGGCATCGGCGTGGAAGACGTTTTGGAAGAAATCGTTGCCAAAATTCCTGCGCCGACCGGCGATGAAAACGCGCCGTTGCAAGCAGTTATCGTCGATTCGTGGTTTGACAACTACGTCGGCGTAGTTATGCTGATTCGTGTGAAAAACGGCACCATCAAGCTGAAAGACAAAGTGCGCTTTATGAGCACCAAGGCGGAAACGCAGGTTGAGCAGCTGGGCGTATTCACACCTAAATCGGTTCAAAAACAAGAACTCAAAGCCGGCGAAGTGGGCTTTTTGATTACCGGCGTGAAAGAATTGGGACAGGCAAAAGTCGGCGATACGGTTACTTTGGTTGCCAACCCCGCTTCTGAGCCGCTGCCCGGCTTCCAAGAAGTACAAAGCCAAGTATTCGCGGGACTCTACCCCGTGGAAAGCCACGACTACGAAGCTTTGCGCGACGCTTTGGAAAAATTGCAGCTTAACGATGCTTCGTTGAAATTCGAACCTGAAGTTTCTCAGGCATTGGGCTTCGGCTTCCGCTGCGGCTTCTTGGGTCTGCTGCACTTGGAAATCGTGCAGGAACGCTTGGAACGCGAGTTCGACATGGATTTGATTACCACCGCGCCGACGGTGGTTTACGAAGTCGTGTTGAAGAGCGGAGAAAAAATCGAAGTCGAAAACCCGTCCAAACTGCCCGACATCGGCAGCATCGAAACCATTCTCGAGCCGATTATCACCGCAACCATCCTCGTGCCGCAGGAATACGTCGGCAACGTCATGACTTTGTGTAACCAAAAGCGCGGCGTGCAGGTCAATATGCAGTACATGGGCCGTCAAGTCATGCTGACTTACGACTTGCCTATGAATGAAGTTGTGATGGACTTTTTCGACAAACTCAAATCCACTTCTCGCGGCTATGCCTCGTTGGACTACCATTTCAAAGAATTCCAACCGTCTGATTTGATTAAGCTCGACATCATGGTCAACGGCGAAAAAGTCGATGCCTTGAGCCTGATTGTGCACCGTCAAAGCGCGGTTCACCGAGGCCGCGAGCTGGCAGCGAAAATGCGCGAGCTGATTCCGCGCCAAATGTTCGACATCGCCGTCCAAGCCGCCATCGGCAGCCAGATTATCGCCCGCGAAAACGTCAAAGCACTGCGTAAAAACGTCTTGGCGAAATGTTACGGCGGCGATATTACCCGTAAGAAAAAACTTCTCGAAAAACAAAAAGCAGGCAAACGCCGCATGAAACAAGTGGGCAACGTGGAAATCCCGCAAAGCGCATTCTTGGCGATTCTGCAAGTGAGTGATAAATAATGAGTATAAATCTGACTTTAGGCGCAATCGTTGTGCTGCTGGCCGGTTTGGTTCTTAACTTCAAAAGCAGCAAAGAGCGTCAGGAAAACGGCGAATGGAGCTCCGGCCTGCAATGGAGTTACCTCCTGTGCATGGTTGGTGTATTCGGCATTTTGTCCGAATTTATGAGCTTTACCGCCGTATTGCTGGTGTTTGTCGTGTTTACCGGCATTGTTTGGGCAATCCATAAAGGCCGTCTGAAAAAAAGCGAGACCGGCGAAGACAGTGCGCATTTTACCGACTATATGGGCGGCTTTTTTCCCATCATCTTGGTTATCTTTGTATTGCGCAGCTTTATTGCCGAGCCGTTTCAAATTCCGTCCAGCTCCATGCGTCCGGGCTTGGTCAAAGGCGATTTTATCTTGGTAAACAAATTCTCTTACGGTATCCGCCTGCCGATTTTGAATAAGGTCATTATCCCTGTCGGCAATATTGCCCGAGGCGATGTCGTGGTGTTCAATTACCCGCTTCAGCCAGAGATGAATTACATCAAACGTATCGTCGGTATTCCGGGCGATGTTGTGGAATACCGTGATAAGGTTTTGACTGTTAACGGTGAAATTATTCCCGAAAAACCAAATGGTAATTATCAATACGCAGATGATACCGATCCGTCTATGATTCATACGCTTGAGCGTTTTCAGACGGCCTTGAACGGCAAAAACTTTGATGTGGTCAAAGAAGCCGGTCAACCTTCCGTATCTATTGCCGTATTGAACAAATACACCTCCGAAGTGATGCCTGAAAGCAATTACTCACTTGAAACAAGCGGTTTGGAAAATTGCGAATACGCAGAAGACGGCAATGGCTTTATCTGTAAAGTCCCAGAAGGCCGTTATTTCGCGATGGGCGACAACCGCGACAACAGCGCCGACTCCCGTTATTGGGGATTTGTCGATGACAAGTTGATCGTCGGTAAAGCCTTCTTTGTTTGGATGAACTTTGGCGAACTCAGCCGTATCGGTACCAGCATCCAATAAGCAATAAACAGATTAAAAGGCCGTCTGAAATTTTTCAGACGGCCTTTTTTGTATCTATTTTTTGTCTTTTAACGAACCCAAATAAATCGCCAATAAAGTCAAAGTGGCGCCGCTCCATTGGATGACATTAATCGGTTTATCCAACCAAAAATAATCGATCAACATGGCGGCGACTGGTTCGGAGAGAAGCAAGAGGCCGGTCAGTGACAAGGATAAAAGCGGGATAGCATAAGCAATCAATGCCCAAGCGAAGCATTGCATAACGATGCCGTAGATGGAGACTAGAATCACATCGTTTAAAGTTTTGGGGTATAGATGGGCATTATCGAATAGCAGCGATGGGATGACCAAAGCTATTGCACCGCCGAAGCTTAAAATCATCATCAGCGGAAACAAACCGACTTTTTCCTGCTCATGGGTTTTGCGTACGAAAACCATAGACAGCGCCAGCATGGCGCCGGACACTACGCCGCTGACAAATCCCCATGCGGCGTTGTCGTTATGACCGAACTCCGGGCTGCCGATTAAGGCTACGCCTATGGTGGCTAATATCAAACTTAAAATTTGTAAGGTACTTAGGCGTTCCGAATAAAAGAAGAAGCCGATGGCGGCTAAAAAGAAAATCTGCAGGCTGTTGAGCAAGGTGGAAATGCCGGGGCCTACGGCGTGAATGCTTTCGTGCCAAAGGGCGAGGTCGAATGCGAGGAAAACGCCGGATAAGAGTGCGTAGCCAACCGTTTTTCTTTTCGTGGGCATTTTTTGCCTGAAAAAACGCCCGAGCAGGAAGAATATGGGAGCGGCAATCAGCAAACGCCAGAATGCGATGGCATAAGAGCCGACATCGACAAATTTGACGATCAAGCTGCCCAAGCCGAAGACGACGCAGCCGACGACCAATAGGGGCGCTGCATAATTTCCCGAACGTGTCTCCATCAGCTTCTCCATCAATCAAATGAAGACGATTATTCCATAAAAGATAGATGAGGCGCTAATGATAAATAGTGGTAAGCCAAGATAAAGGGTTTATGATGAAAGGCCGTCTGAAAACTATTTCAGACGGCCTTTTGATGATTTTCTGGCTTGATTTAGTATTGTTGTAGTATAAAATCGTTTTACGCCGTGTTTTCAGACGGCCTGATCAGTTTTGGTTTTGAGAAAAGGATATTGGAAATGGCAAACCCTATTCGTGCGTTTTTGGATTATGTGCCGTCGGTTGATGAGTCTTGTTTTATAGATGAGACTTCGGTTGTGATTGGCGAAGTGTCGCTGGCGGAAGATGTATCCGTTTGGCCTTATGCCGTATTACGCGGCGATGTGAACAGCATTTCTATCGGCAAGCGCAGCAATGTGCAGGACGGCAGCGTTTTGCATGTGTCGCATAAGAATGCGGCAAAGCCTGACGGTTCGCCTTTGATTATCGGCGATGATGTGACGATTGGGCATAAGGTCATGCTGCATGGCTGCCGAATTGGGAATCGTGTGTTGGTGGGCATGGGATCGATTATTTTGGACGATACGGTTGTCGAAGATGATGTGATGATAGGCGCGGGCAGTTTGGTGCCGCCGCGCAAGCGTTTGGAAAGCGGTTTTTTATACGTCGGCTCGCCTGTGAGACAAGTGCGTCCGCTGACGGATGAGGAAAAGGCATTTTTGACGTATTCGTCTGCGCATTATGTCCGCCTGTCCGGTCAGCATAAAATTTCAAAATAAGGAAAACCAATCCAATGAACGCAATTTATCTGGCTTCGGGCAGTCCGCGCCGCCGTGAGATTTTGGAGAATTTGGGTTTCACGGTACACCGCCTCCCAGCGGATATTGATGAAACCCCAAAAGAAGGCGAAGCTGCGGTAGAGTATGTGCGCCGTATGGCCTGCGAGAAAAATCAGGCGGCGGTGGCGCAATGGTTTGCTGCTCATGATCAAGAGCCTGAGTTTGCTGTATTGACGGCGGATACGACGGTGGCGGATGGTGCGGCTATTTTGGGTAAACCGGAGTCCGAGGCGGATGCGGTCGATATGCTGGAACGCTTGTCCGGACGGACGCATCAAGTGCTGACGGCTGTATGCGTTTACTGGCAAGGCGTGCGCCATGATGTGGTGCAGACGAGCGAAGTGCGCTTTAAGACGTTGACGGCTGAGGAAGTTGCAGCCTATGTTGCCAGCGGCGAGCCGATGGATAAAGCCGGTGCGTATGGGATTCAGGGCTTGGGTGGCGTATTTGTCGAGCATTTGCAGGGCAGTTTTACGGGCGTGATGGGTTTGCCGGTTTATGAGACCGCGCAACTACTGAAATCTTTGGGTTTGGAAGCGCCACCGTTTGCTTAAAATTAGGCAAATGCCGTATGAAAGCGTGCCGACAAAAACGCCTGTTTCAGTTACAATACTGCCTTAAACAGCTTGCTTGAAGAAAGATATGAAAGAACATAAGGCCCGGAAACGCTTCGGGCAGAATTTTTTGCAGGATACGCGGATTATTAACGATATTGTCAACGCGGTCAGACCGCAGCCCGATGATATCGTGATTGAAATCGGCCCGGGCTTGGCCGCCATTACCGAGCCTTTGGCGAGAAAACTCAACTGCCTGCATGTTTGCGAAATTGACCGTGATATCGTACGCCGTCTGAAAACCTTGCCGTTTGCAGATAAATTGGTAATACACGAAGGAGATGTATTGCAGTTTGATTTCAACAGCATTGAAGGCAAGAAAAAAATTGTCGGCAACCTGCCGTACAATATTTCCACGCCGCTTTTGTTCCGATTGAGCGGAGTGGCCGACGATGTGATCGATATGCACTTTATGCTGCAAAAAGAAGTGGTCGAACGCATGGTGGCGCAGCCGAAAACCAACGACTATGGTCGTCTGGGTGTCATGCTGCAATATTTCTTTGATATGGAAATGTTGATTGAAGTACCACCCGAGTCCTTTGATCCTGCGCCGAAAGTGGATTCGGCCGTGGTACGTATGATTCCGGTGAAACACCGTATCGGTAAAGCAGAAGATTTTGAACACTTCGCCAAACTGGTAAAACTGGCTTTCCATCAACGACGCAAAACCATACGCAATAATTTGAAGGAACTTGCCGGCGATGATGATTTGCAGGCAGTCGGCATCAATCCGCAGGACAGGGCAGAACACATTGCCGCTGAGAAATATGTGGAATTGAGCAATTATCTGGTTCAAAAGGCCGTCTGAAACAGTGATGGCAATTTTTAAGCAACCTCCTATTCAATGGGGGTTTCTAGGTGATTCATATTTGTGGCGCGAGTTGGCGCAGTATTTTTCCGGTAAGGATATGCCGACTGAGCGACATCGTTTTGAAGCAGCAATTATCGGCGCAGTTTGGGTATTGACCGGGCATCGTCTCGATAGGGAAGAGCAATTTAAAGTCAATCGGTACAATCAAGGCGGAATCTCCGGCGGCATAGTCAGTTGCCGCTTTTGGCTGGAAACGGCTATTCCTTTGCTTTGGCAGCGGCAAGCGCAACTCAAGCCCCGGAAATTTTGGCAGTTTGGAAAGAAATAATGATTAAATTCAAAAATGTACACAAACATTTTAAAGATTTGCACGTTATCAACGGCGTGAATCTGGAAGTCAAACAAGGCGAAGTGGTCGTTGTATGCGGCCCTTCGGGCAGTGGCAAATCGACGCTGATTCGTACGGTAAACCAACTCGAGCGCATTGAAAGCGGTGAGATTTGGGTGGACGGCATCAATGTTGCCGATCCGAAAACCGATTTGAACAAAGTGCGCGAAGAAGTGGGCTTTGTGTTCCAAGGGTTCAATCTGTATCCGCATTTGACTGTCTTGGAAAATATTATTCTTTCTCCGATGAAAGTGAAAAACCAAAGCCGTGAAGAGGCGGAAAAGAAAGCAATGGAGCTTTTGGAGCGTGTCGGCTTGGCACATAAAAAAGACGCGCTGCCCGGCCAGCTTTCCGGTGGTCAGCAGCAGCGTGTGGCGATTGCACGCGGTTTGGCGATGGAGCCACGCGTGATGTTGTTTGACGAGCCGACTTCCGCGCTTGACCCTGAAATGGTCGGCGAAGTATTAAAAGTGATGAAAGACTTGGCGGAAAGCGGCATGACCATGATGTGCGTGACCCATGAGATGGGTTTTGCGCGCGAAGTCGCCGACCGTGTAATTTTTGTCGATAAAGGCCAGATTCTGGAAGATGAAACGCCGGAAGAGTTTTTTACCAATCCGAAACACGAGCGTGCCAAACAGTTCCTGCAACAGGTGATGACACATTAAACTTAGGCTGTCTGAAATTTCAGACGGCATGATCGGTTTGAATGATTTTGAAAGTTGAACATTATGTATTTTGTTGACCGTACTGCTGTCGTGCTGAAGCCGACCGCCCGTTTTTTGGAATGGTTGAAATCCTCCGATGAGAATATGCCCGATTTGACCATCGAGCAACTGCGTACCAACTGCTCCGTATTCCTGGTGCCGCAATTTGACGAACCCGAATCCGTTATTTCCTATTTTGACGAACGCTACCAGCAGATTTTTGAAGCCGAATTGGCCGGCTGGGACATCGATAAAAGCAAATGGCCGCAAGACATGAGCCTGAAGGCTTTTTGGGAATTTTTCGATACCGAAATCCACGATATGGTTTTGGATATGGAAGAGGCGGAATTGAACATTACGCCTGTTTTCGACAATATGATGTAAAGCCGTGCGAAGTTTCCAGACAGCCTTAAAGCCCTCGCGTTCTTTGAAAATTCTGATTGTCTTCTTACACCTTTCGGCGTTGGCCTTATGCCTTGCCGAGTTTTACGGCTGGATGATGTGGCTGGGTTTGGCGGCGTTGGCCGGCAGTTTTGCCTATGCTTGGCGCAGCGTTAATTTTCACACTCAAAATGCGGTCAGAAAAATCATCATCGACCGCCAATACCGTGCGACGGTTTACTTGAATGACGAGGAAGAGGGAAGAAGCGCGGTTTTGCAAGACAGCAGTATGTTGACGGTTTACGCTTTGTTTTTGCAATGGAATGTTGACGGGAAAATGGTCAAACACTGCATCTTGCCCGATATGGCCGACCGCGATGCCTACCGCCGTCTGAAAGTATGGGCGTGCTGGTGTCGGGAAAAAGAAGACAAAGCAGAACTTGCGGCAGATATGGATTAAACGGCTGTGTCAGACGGCCTTTTGAAGCGATCAATACAATGAAAACATTACAAGACTGGCTTTCTCATTTGGAGACTGCCCATAGTTCCGGCCTGATCGATATGGGTTTGGAACGCGTGGGAGAAGTGAAAAAACGCATGAATTTGGTGCCGCAGTGTCCTGTCATCGTGGTGGCGGGTACCAATGGCAAAGGCTCCGTATGCGCTTATTTGTCGCATATTTATAAAGAAGCCGGTTTCAAAGTCGGTACGCTGACCAGTCCGCACCTTCTGCGTTACAACGAACGAATCGCCATCAACACTCAGCCGGTTTCAGACGACCTGATTGTTTCCTCATTTGAGCGTATCGAAGCGGCACGTGGTGAAATTTCGCTGACGTATTTTGAGTTTAATGCTTTGGCCGCCGTCGATATTTTCATGTGTGAAAATGTGGACGTAATGATTTTGGAAGTCGGTTTGGGCGGACGATTGGATGCCGTGAATGTATTCGACGGCGACTGTTCGGTCGTTACCAGCGTGGATTTGGACCATCAGGCATTTTTGGGCGATACCGTCGAGCAGGTCGGTTTTGAAAAAGCCGGAGTGTTCCGTAGCGGCAAACCGGCCGTGTGCGGCCAGAATCCCGCGCCTGAATCATTGGTCAAACACGCAAAAGAAATTGGCGCAAAACTGTTGATGGTTCAGCGAGATTTTGATTTTGCGTCAATGGAAAGCGTGCAGTGGAACTACCGCTTCCATCCGCAATCTTCAGACGGCCAAAGCCGTAACCGCAATTCTTTGCCATTTCCTGCTTTGCGCGGTGCCTATCAGTTGTCCAATGCCGCGTGCGCACTGACTGTGTTGGAATGTTTGAACGAACAATTGCCGGTTGATATCGGCGCGATTAAACGCGGTTTGCTGTTGGTTGAGAATCCTGGACGTTTCCAAGTTTTGCCCGGCCGTCCGCTGGTGGTTTTGGATGTCGGCCACAATCCGCACGCAGCCCGTGCTTTGCGCCGCAGCCTGATTAACCTTGCCTTTGCACAAAAACGGACCGCTGTATTCAGTATGCTGTCCGACAAAGATATTGACGGCGTGCTGGAAATCGTTAAAGACCAGTTTGACGAGTGGAATATCGCGCCTTTAGATGTGCCGCGCGGCATGACGGTAGCGGCTTTGCAGGTCAAATTGGCTGAACACGGTATCGACAATGTAAATGTTTTTGAAACCGTCACCGCAGCCTACCGCGCTGCTTTGGCGAAAGCAACCGAAAATGATAGAATCGTTGTTTTCGGCTCATTCCATACTGTTGCCGATGTAATGGCTGTTTTGAAAGAACACTAACGAGGAAATTATCATGTCCGACAATAAACAAAAAGAAACTCCAAACGGATACGATTTAGACGGTTACGAACAACTCAAACGCCGCAACCGCCGCCGCTTGGTTTTGGCCTCCGGCTTGGTGGTGGCTTCAGGTATGCTGTTCGGCCTGGCGCTGACATCGGGCGACGATAAAAATTCACCGTTTAAAGAAGCCCCTGTCGGTCAGACTCAAGTCAAAACGGCGGATGAGCCCAGCAAGGCTGTTGTTTTAGAGCCGAATAAAGAGGATGTCGCGATGGCTGAAGAAGCAGCCCGCCATGCGGATGCAGAAGCGCAAAGCAAACCTCAAAATGCCGGCGATGAAGAAGATAATGCGCCGGTCGAAGTGCTGAAGCCGAGCCGTGAATCAGCTCCCGAAGATGTCGGCGAGCCGTTGGTTTTGATCAACGATACTTTGGATGACGGCAATATTAAAGGTTTGGAAGAGTCTGAGCGTATTCAACGAGCAGAAGCCGCCAAACGCGAAGCTGCCGAACGCCGAGCCGAAGAACGCCGCCAACGTCAGGCAGAACAACGTGCTGCGGCACGCAAGGCACAAGCCCAACAGGAAGCGGATGAAAAAGAAAACGCATTGGCTGCTAAAAAACGCGCACTTCAAGTGCGTGCTGAAAAAGCAGAGCGTGAAGCCGCTGCCGAGCGCAATAAATTGGCTCAATTGGAAAAGGCAGAGAAAGCCATTGCCGAGCGTAAATCTGCCAAAAACAGCAAAGACAGCGTAAAAGACAAGGCCGAACCTGCCAAGAAAGCAGAAGCCAAAGTTGAAAAAACAAAAAATGAAAAGGCTAAACCGGAAACTGCCAAAGCTGAAAAAGCAGATAAGGTAAAAACTGCCGAGAAGCCGTCTGAAAAAGCCAAACCTAAAGCTGAGAAAGAAACAGCAGAAGCCAAGCCTGCGAAAAAAGCCGCTATTCAGGCTGGTTATGCTGAAAAAGAACGCGCACAAAGCCTGCAACGTAAAATGAAAGCCGCAGGCATCGATTCGACCATTACTGAAGTCATGACCGATAAAGGTAAGGTGTATCGCGTGAAATCAGCCAGTTATAAAAATGCACGCGATGCCGAGCGTGATTTGAACAAATTGCGTGTACATGGCATTGCCGGTCAGGTAACCAGTGAGTAATTTGCCTGTCGCCGATTTGTTGGCTGCCGCCGTCATCGTCATCTGCATCATTATCTCGCTGACGCGGGGGATTATTGCCGAAGCAGGGGCGATGGTGGCGTGGGTCGTGTCGTTTATTGCAGCCAGAACGCTTGCCGTGCCGTTTGCCGATGTGGTCTTTAAATCGGTTGAGCCGCATGCTTTGGCGGTTGCCATGGGTTTTGCCACTGTGTTTTTTCTGGCGTGGCTGTTGCAAAAACTGGTACGGTCGCTGTTAAGCAGTTTGGTGTCTGCCGTTGGTCTGGGAAGCATCAACCGTTTGCTTGGCGGCGTATTCGGTGCAGTAAAAGGTGTGATTTTGGTAACACTGGCTGTGATGGTTTTTTCGCATACCGATTTACCGAAGACAGAAGAGTGGCAAAGTTCCCATACGATTCCGTATTTTGAATCGCTTGCCGATGCCGCAATGCCGTATCTGCCGGGAAAAGAAGATACGCATGAGGAAGCGGATGATTGATGTTAACGGTTTCAGACGGCCTGAAGGTCGTTTGAAACCGTTTTTTATTTGTCTGAAGGTAGCATTATATTGTCAACAATTTGGGCAAACTCCTCTAAATTATTTTATAATGACACCTTACCCATTTAACCCTAAAACTCGGAGAGTCTCGATATGTGTGGTGTATTAGGTTTGGTCAGTCATGAGCCGGTCAATCAGCTGCTGTATGACGGTCTGCAGATGCTGCAGCATCGTGGTCAGGATGCGGCAGGCATTGTGACTGCAGAGGGCAGCACGTTTCATATGCACAAAGGCAAAGGCATGGTGCGTGAAGTGTTCCGTACCCGAAACATGCGTGACTTGGTAGGTAATGCCGGCATCGCACATGTCCGCTACCCGACTGCCGGCAATGCAGGCAGCAGTGCAGAAGCCCAGCCTTTCTATGTCAGCTCTCCGTTTGGCATTGTTTTGGCACATAATGGTAATCTGACCAATACTGAAGAGCTGTATGAGAATGTGTGCAACAAACACCTGCGCCATGTTAATACCAGCTCCGATTCCGAAGTATTACTCAATGTATTCGCGCATGAATTGCGCCGCGAAGTCTCTAAAAATACAGTTCCTTACCAACTCACCATCGACAATATTTTTAACGCCGTTTCCGAAGTGCACCGTTTGGTGCGCGGCGCATACGGCGTAGTAGCCATGATTGCAGGATACGGCATGCTGGCTTTCCGGGATCCTTTCGGTATCCGTCCGTTGGTTTTGGGTTCGCAAATTGACGAATCCGGCAAAAAATCTTATGCCGTTGCCTCCGAATCTGTTGCCTTCAATGCGCTTGCCTATGATTTGGAACGCGATATCCATCCGGGCGAAGCCGTATTTATTGGTTTTGACGGCACGATTATTTCCCGTCAATGCAGCGATAAAGCCAAATTAAGCCCTTGTCTTTTCGAATATGTTTATTTTGCCCGCCCGGATTCCGTCATCGATGGCGTTTCCGTTTATCAGTCCCGTATGGATATGGGCGTATCTTTGGCAGAAAAAATCAAACGCGAGCTGCCTGTCGATGATATCGATGTCGTGATGCCGATTCCCGATACCAGCCGACCCAGCGCGATGGAGCTTGCCGTTCATCTCGAAAAACCTTATCGCGAAGGTCTGATTAAAAACCGCTACATCGGCCGTACCTTTATTATGCCCGGCCAAGCAACACGCAAAAAATCAGTACGCCAAAAACTCAGCCCTATGGAAACCGAGTTTAACGGCAAGAGCGTTTTATTGGTGGATGATTCCATCGTACGCGGTACGACCAGCCGTGAAATCGTCGAAATGGTACGTGCGGCAGGTGCACGCAAAGTCTATATCGCTTCTGCCGCTCCTGAAGTACGCTATCCGAATGTGTACGGCATCGATATGCCGACCCGTGAAGAACTGATTGCAAACGGCCGCAGCGCGGCAGAAATCGCAGCCGAAATTGGCGCGGACGGTATCGTCTTCCAAAATTTAGAAGACTTGGAAGCAGTAGTCAAAGCGCTCAATCCGAAAATCGAATCCTTTGATTCTTCATGCTTCAACGGTGTTTATCAAACCGGCGATATCGACGAAGCATACCTAAACCGCCTCTCCGCCGAAAAATCAGGTTGCGGCGGCTTGAAAGTACATCCAAGCAAAATGGAACACAGTATCAGTATCAGCGATAGCGATAGCGATGATGAAGAATAAAGTAAATTGACTTACAATAAAGGCCGTCTGAAAATTAACGTTCAGACGGCCTTTAATTATGTTTTAAACACATCATGAGTACCGAAACCAAAAATTACATCACGCCTACCGGCTGGCAGGCATTGAAAGACGAACTTTATCATCTGGTCAACAAAGAACGCCCGGAAATCGTCCAAATCGTTAACTGGGCGGCAAGCAATGGCGACCGCAGCGAAAACGGCGACTATCTTTACGGCAAACGCCGCATGCGCGAAATCGACCGCCGTATCCGCTTCCTAACCAAACGCTTGGAAGCTGCCGTCGTCGTCGATCCAGAAGCGCGCGAAGCCACGGACCAGATTTTCTTCGGCGCAACCGTTGGCTTACTGCGCGGAGACGGTCGGGAACAAACCGTCAAAATCGTCGGCGTAGATGAAATCGATACCGCTAAAAACAAAATCTCATGGATTTCCCCTTTGGCACGCAGCCTGATTAAAGCGCGCGAAGGCGACGAAGTTGTCTTGAATACGCCGGAAGGACAGGAGGTTATAGAGATTTTGTCGGTGGAGTATATTAAGATTGAATGATTATGTGTGAATAATGCGAATGAAACTATAAAAGGCCGTCTGAAAAATAGACTTCAGACGGCCTTTTATTTGAATGTATCTACGCTTTTAAGATTTACCGGCTTTATCCCCGATTTTGCTTTCTTTGCCTTGAATCAGGTTTTGAATATTGCTTTTATGGCGGTATAACACCAATGCGGCAATGAATACGGTTGCCCATGCCCAAGAGGCGTGCGGCATCATGAAGAAGGCGAAGATGGGTGCGCAGACGGTGGCGACCAGTGCGGCGAGGGAGGAAACTTTGAAACCGAACGCCATGACCAGCCAAATCAAGGCGCAGAGCAGGGCGGTTGCGGGGGAGAGGGCGAGCAAGACGCCCAATGCGGTGGCTACGCCTTTGCCGCCTTTAAAATTGAAAAATATTGGCCACATATGGCCGACCAATGCGGCAATGGCGACCAGGGCTATTGTTACATCCGACAAATCTAAAGCATTTTGCAGACAGCGCGCCAAGATGACGGCAACCAAGCCTTTTACTGCATCGCCGAGCAGAGTCAGTGCGGCTGCTTTTTTCTTACCGCTGCGCAAGACGTTGGTGGCACCGGGATTGCCGGAGCCGTAAGTGCGCGGATCGTCCATGCCGTAATATTTTGATACTATGACGGCAAAAGACAGGGAGCCGATAAGATAGGCGGCAATAATGGCGAGTACATTGAACATTTTGGGTGCTTTACTTAAAATGGGAACGGTTATTCTATCAAAAAAACGGACAGGCAAATGGATAAAATCTTTTTGTACGGCATGAAGGCCGATACTTTAATCGGCGTATATGATTGGGAACGCGAGCGTAAACAGACTTTGATTTTGGATTTGGAGATTAGTGTTCCCGAGCGTACGGGCACGAGCGACGATATCGGCGACACCATCCATTATGGCGAAGTATGTGAAGTCGTACGCCGCAACCTTGCCGAACAGGATTTTTTACTGCTGGAAACGTTGGCGGAACATATCGCCCAATTGATTTTAAATGATTTTGGTGCGGCCAAAGTGCGCGTCCGTATTGTGAAACCGGGCATCTTGCCTGATGTGGCGCAGGTTGGTATTGAGATTGAACGTGTTCGGGAGTAAGGCTTATCTATGCCGTCTGAAAAAGGATTTCAGACGGCCTTTAATATTCAATAAATTGGAAATGAGGTAAAAAAATGGATTTGAAAGAAACTAAATTAAGCAGCGAGCCAATCTACGAAGGTTCTTTTGTTACCATCAGCCGCGATCGGGTGCGCCTGCCCAACGGCAACGAAAGCCAGCGGGTTGTGATCCGCCATCCGGGTGCTGCGTGTGTGTTGGCGGAAACGGAAGACGGCAAAGTTGTTTTGGTTCGCCAATGGCGTTATGCCGCCGATCAGGCGACTTTGGAATTGCCGGCGGGTAAATTGGATATTGCAGGCGAAGATCCTGCCGAATGCGCTTTGCGTGAGTTGGCGGAAGAAACGCCATACGTTGCCGACAGTGTTAAATTGTTGTACAGCTTTTACACGGCAGTCGGTTTTTGTGATGAGAAAATGTATCTCTACCAAGCGCAAGGCGTGCGTTTGGGCAGCGAGTTGAGCAATGATGAGGATGAAATTACAGAAACCGTCCTGATGAGCAAGGAAGAGGTGCGCGCTGCATTGGCAAACGATGAAATCAAAGATGGTAAGACTTTGATTGGTTTGCAGTATTGGTTGACTCAGAATTGATATGTTAAGAGACAAACAAGGCCGTCTGAAAAAGCTTTCAGACGGCCTTGTTTTATTTTGTAGCCGGATTTTAACCTAATAAGGCTGGTGCGAACCGTGTGATCGTATCGCGTAAAACGATGAGTTTGCCGTGGAAGAAGTGGGACGAACCGGCAATGGTCACAACAGGCAGGCCTTGGGGTTCTGCCCATGTCAGGGCTTTGTTGATTTCGACGACTTCGTCTTCCGCACCATGGATCATCAATGTTTTGGTGACATCGGGAACGTCGGATGGTTCCGGGCGGTCTTTGTAGTGATGGACGGCTGCGCCCATCAGCAACAGCAAATCAGGCGTGCGTTCTTGGGCGGCAAAGGTGGAAACGTAGCCGCCGAATGAGAAGCCGGCCAGGGCGAATTGCGGTGCGTCTGGATGTTGCGCGCGGGCGTAGTCGATAACGGCAATGCAGTCTTGCGTTTCGCCGCGGCCGTAGTCGTGTTCGCCTTCGCTATTGCCTACGCCGCGCAAATTGGGCAGGTAGCAATGGAAGCCGAGTTGCGATAAGGCTTTGGCGGCGGTTTGGATGACTTTGTTGGTGTTGGTGCCGCCTTGCAGGGGATTGGGGTGGTTGATGACGGCGACGCCGCGGGCGGATTCTTGTGTGCTTGGCAGGTAGATGGTTTCCAGCAAACCGGCCGGGCCGGGGATTTGAATGATGTCGGGTTTGAGCATGAGTGTGTCCTTGTTTGTTTTTTCAGACGGCCTGAGGCGGTTTACAGATAAAAATTTTTGCCGTTGTTTTGATTGTTGGCCTTCAAATCAGCAAGCATCCGTTTGAAGTCCAAGCCGTATTTTTCGCTTAATTTTTCGGCGCGTTTTTTCAGGTTGTCAAGATTTTGTTCTTTGGGGCTGCTTTGGAACGCCATGACTGCTACGTTGCCGTGGCTTTCGGCAGGCAGCTCGAGCACGCGGCCGTCAAAGACGTTGAGCAGGCGTTCGACAAAGCGTTGATAACGCTGGTCGCCGCTCCACCAGTTGGTCACAAATACGCCGTCGGGGGAAAGGGCATTGCGGCAGTCTTGGAAGAAGGGCTCTTCCACCAAAGCATCGATAATCTGTTCGCCGTCAAAACCATCTACCAAAATCACATCGGTATTGTGGCGGAACACTTTAATATATTCCGCGCCATCCGCCTCGATAATTTCAAAATGTTCGCCTTCGTGCGGCAATTCAAACAAGCTGCGCGCCACGGCGATGACTTGCGGATTGATGTCAATGGCGGTTTGCTTGGTATCGGGCAGATAGCTGTCTATCCAACGGGCAAACGAGCCGCCGCCCAAGCCGATTTGGGTGATGTGTTTGGGCGGGGTTTCTGCAAACAGCAGCCAACCCATCATGGCGCGGCTGTACGACAACACCAGCTCGGACGGATGATCGACATTCATGGAGCTTTGAATGGTGTCGCTGCCCAAGTGCAGGGAACGGATATTGCCTTCTTCGGAAATGCCGACTTCGGGCAGATGGGATTTGGCTGGGCGCAGGCGGCGGTAAGGATGGCGGGGCGGCATGGGCAAAGACGGAAAGATGTAGAAGGCGTTATTTTAACAGAAACCATGATGTTTTGCGCTGGGGCGGTTTTCAGACGGCCTTTTTGCGTGTTGGATGGAAAGATAAGGCATGTATTTAATTTTCTTTAAAATCATTGGTTTTTATAATTTCGTGAGTAACTTTGTTTTAAAATGCTTGCCAAGATGGGAACTTGTCGGCATAATGCCGACTTCCTTGCCGGTATAGCTCAGTTGGTAGAGCACCTGACTTGTAATCAGGGGGTCCCGAGTTCGACTCTTGGTGCCGGCACCAGTTAAAGACTGATGGTGCCGCAAGGCATTTCAGTAAGCCGGTATAGCTCAGTTGGTAGAGCACCTGACTTGTAATCAGGGGGTCCCGAGTTCGACTCTTGGTGCCGGCACCAATTAAAAGCCCGATTGTGAAAGCAGTCGGGCTTTTTGCTTGTGCTTTGATATTTTAAAAGCAGACCTTATAATACCGCGTTTCCATTTATAACAAAGGGCTGCCCGTCGGGCGGAACACACAACACCATGATTACCGTAAACACTTTGCAAAAAATGAAAGCAGAGGGCGAGAAAATCGCCATGCTGACCGCTTATGAATCCAGCTTTGCCGCGCTGATGGACAATGCCGGCGTAGATGTATTGCTGGTCGGCGATTCTTTGGGCATGGCGGTGCAAGGTCGTCAGTCCACTTTGCCGGTGAGCTTGCAGGATATGTGCTACCACACTGAATGCGTGGCTCGCGGCACTCAAAATGCCATGATTGTCAGCGACTTGCCGTTTGGCGCGTATCAGCAGAGCAAAGAGCAGGCATTTGCGGCGGCGGCCGAATTGATGGCGGCCGGCGCGCATATGGTCAAACTCGAAGGCGGCGTCTGGATGGCGGAGACCACTGAATTTCTGCAAATGCGCGGCATTCCTGTTTGCGCGCACATCGGCCTGACCCCGCAATCCGTGTTTGCATTCGGCGGCTATAAAGTTCAAGGCCGCGGCGACAAGGCGGAAGCGTTGCTCAACGACGCTAAAGCACATGATGCGGCAGGTGCGGCAATCGTATTGATGGAATGCGTTCCTGCGGAATTGGCAAAAAAAGTGACTGAGACCGTTTCTTGCCCGACCATCGGTATTGGTGCAGGCGTGGATTGCGACGGTCAGGTTTTGGTGATGCACGATATGCTCGGCATTTTCCCCGGTAAAACCGCCAAATTCGTGAAGAACTTTATGCAGGGCAAAGACAGCGTTCAAGCTGCGGTCAAAGCCTATGTGGACGAAGTCAAAGCAAAAACGTTCCCTTCTGTCGAACATACGTTTGCCGGATAAAATAAACTCCAGGCCGTCTGAAACAGATTTCAGACGGCCTTTTTAATGAATAAAAGCGTATAATCGGCGCGTGATTTCCGTTGATGAAACGGCGGAAAAGATAAAGGATTTTTCAAACCATGCAAATCATTCATACGATTAAAGAATTGCGCGAGTGGCGCAAAACTGCCGGAAAAGTGGCATTTGTGCCGACCATGGGCAATCTGCACGAAGGCCATCTTGCGCTGGTGCGCGAAGCGAAAAAACGTGCCGATAACGTTGTGGTCAGTATTTTTGTCAACCGCCTGCAATTCGGACAAGGCGAAGATTTCGACAAATATCCGCGCACTTTGCAGCAAGATGCCGACAAATTGGCAGGCGAGGGCGTTGCCGTCGTGTTTGCGCCTGATGAAAAAGAGCTGTATCCGAATGTGGAACAGCGTTTTAATGTTGAGCCTCCACACCTGCAAAACGAATTGTGCGGCAAATTCCGCCCGGGCCATTTCCGCGGTGTTGCGACCGTTGTAACCAAATTGTTCAACATCGTTCAACCCGATACCGCCTGTTTCGGCAAAAAAGACTATCAGCAGCTGGCGATTATCAAAGGCTTTGTCGAAGACTTGAATTTCAATATCGAAATCGTCCCGGTCGATACCGGCCGCGCTTCAGACGGCCTGGCACTTTCCAGCCGCAACCAATATTTGAGCGAAGCAGAGCGCGCAGAAGCGCCACGCCTCTATCAAGAGTTGCAAAACATTGCCGCCACCCTGAAAAACGGCAATCTGGATTACGCCCAGCTTGAGGCCGAATGTATCCGCCGTTTGACCGATGCCGGCTGGGTGGTTGATTACGTTGAAATCCGCCATGCACACAGCTTGGCAGTGGCTCATGTTGGCGATAAAGAATTGGTGGTGCTTGCCGCCGCCCGTTTGGGTACCACGCGCCTGATTGATAATTTGGAAGTGGCTTTGGCTTAAAACCAAGCTGCTATTAAAGGCCGTCTGAAACCTGTTTTTCAGACGGCCTTTTGTTACAATAACGCTTTTGCGTTTCTAAGGCTTTTCCATGTCCAAACCCACCGTTTCCCCGATGATGCAGCAGTATCTCGCCATCAAATCGCAACACGCCGACAAGCTGGTGTTTTACCGTATGGGCGACTTTTACGAGTTGTTTTTGGATGATGCGGTGGAAGCGGCGAAGCTGCTGGACATCACCCTGACCACACGCGGGCAGATGGACGGCGTGCCGATTAAGATGGCGGGCGTGCCGTTTCACGCGGCGGAGCAGTATTTGGCGCGGCTGGTGAAGATGGGCAAAAGCGTGGCGGTGTGCGAGCAGGTGGGCGAAGTCGGCGCGAGCAAAGGGCCGGTGGAGCGCAAAGTCGTGCGCATCGTGACGCCCGGTACGCTGACCGACGCGGCGTTTTTGGAAGACAAGGAAACCAATCGCATCGCGGCGGTGAACGCGGATAAAAAACACATCGCCATCGCGTGGGCATCTTTGCAAAGCGGCGAATTTAAAACCAAGCTGACGACGGCGGACAAACTCGCCGACGAGCTGGCGCGTTTGCAGGCGGCGGAAATCCTGTTGCCCGAAGGCAAAAGCCTGCCTGACGGTTTTCATGCAACTTCTGCCAACATCACGCGCCTGAACTCGTGGCAGTTTGCCGCCGATGCGGGCGCGAAATTGTTGACCGAATACTTCGGCTGCCAAGACCTGCACGGCTTCGGTTTGGACGGCAAGGAACACGAAGCTGCCGTCGGCGCGGCGGGCGCGCTGTTGAACTACATCCGCCTGACGCAAAACCTGATGCCGCAACACCTCGACGGCATTTCGCTCGAAACCGACAGCCAATATATCGGCATGGACGCCGCCACGCGCCGCAATCTCGAAATCACGCAAACCCTCTCCGGCAAAAAATCGCCGACCCTGTTTTCCATACTCGACGGCTGCGCCACCCACATGGGCAGCCGCCTCTTGGCACTCTGGCTGCACCACCCCTTACGCAGCCGCGCCCACATCCGCGCCCGCCAAGAAGCCGTTGCCGCGTTGGGTTCGCAATACGAAACCCTGCAAGGCCGTCTGAAAAACATCGCGGACATCGAACGCATCGCCGCCCGCATCGCCGTCGGCAACGCCCGCCCGCGCGACCTCGCTGCCCTGCGCGACAGCCTGTTTGCCCTGAATGAAATCGAACTGTCCGCCGAGGGCAGCAGTCTCTTAGAAACCCTCAAAGCCGTTTTCCCCGAAACCCTGTCCGTCGCAGAAACCCTCAAAGCCGCCGTGATGCCCGAACCCGCCGTCTGGCTCAAAGACGGCGGCGTCATCAACCAAGGCTATTGCACAGAACTCGACGAGTTGCGCCACATCCAAAACCACGGCGACGAATTCCTGCTCGAGCTTGAAGCGCGCGAACGCGAACGCACCGGCCTCTCCACCCTCAAAGTCGAGTTCAACCGCGTCCACGGTTTCTACATCGAGCTATCCAAAGTCCAGGCCGAACAAGCTCCCGCCGACTACCAACGCCGCCAGACCCTCAAAAACGCCGAACGCTTCATCACCCCCGAACTCAAAACCTTCGAAGACAAAGTCCTGACCGCGCAAGAGCAGGCATTGGCATTGGAAAAACGCCTGTTTGAAGCCCTGTTGAAAGAAGTTCAGACGGCCTTGCCACAGCTTCAAAAAGCCGCCAAAGCCGCCGCTGCGCTGGACGTACTCTCTACCTTCGCCGCCACCGCCGCCGAACGCGGCTTCGTCTGCCCCGAGTTCGCCGACTACCCCGTCATCCATATTGAAAATGGCCGTCATCCCGTCGTCGAGCAACAAGTGCGCCACTTCACCGCCAACCACACCCGCCTCGACCACAAACACCGCCTCATGCTCCTGACTGGCCCCAACATGGGCGGCAAATCCACCTACATGCGCCAAGTCGCCCACATCGTCCTTATGGCGCACACCGGCAGCTTCGTGCCCGCCGATGCCGCCCAAATCGGACCCATCGACCAAATCTTCACCCGCATCGGTGCATCAGATGATTTAGCTTCCAACCGCTCCACCTTCATGGTCGAAATGAGCGAAACCGCCTACATCCTCCACCACGCCACCGACCAATCCCTCGTCCTCATGGACGAAGTCGGTCGCGGCACTTCGACTTTTGACGGCCTCGCCCTCGCGCACGCCATCGCCGAACACCTGCTGCAAAAAAACAAATCCTTCAGCCTCTTCGCCACCCACTATTTCGAGCTGACCCGCCTGCCCGAAGCCCACGCAACGGCAGTCAATATGCACCTTTCCGCACTCGAACAAGGACAAGACATCGTTTTCCTCTACCACATCGAGCCAGGTCCTGCCAGCAAAAGCTACGGTATCGCCGTCGCCAAACTCGCAGGTCTGCCCAACCGCGCTTTGAAAGCGGCTCAAAAGCATTTAAACGATTTGGAAAACCAAGCCGCCGCCAATCGTCCGCAGTTGGACATTTTCAGCGCCATGCCGTCTGAAAATGGGGCAGATGAGGAAGGGAAAGAACAAGAAGTTGAGCCTGTTGATAATTTGCAGACCAATGAATTGGCTGAAGCTTTGGCGCAAATCCAGCCAGACAACCTCACGCCGCGCGAAGCCTTGGATGCCTTGTATCGCTTGAAAGAAATTTGCAACAAGGTGTCGTAAATAACTCAAAGGCCGTCTGAAACAGGAGAAACATATAATGAGTTTTGCTGACATTACCGTGGTTGGTATTACCGGCGCAGATTCTTATACCGAGGGCACGATGTATGCCATTATCCGCAGCTGCGCCGAATTGCCCGGCAGCCGTGGATTGTTGATCAGCCCGAGCTGTCCGCAAGGTTTGCCGGAAAATATCCGACATCAGCCTTGCCGGCCATTCGGTTATCTGGAATACAATCTGTTTGTTTTGTACCAACTGATGTATTACATCGAAACCGATTATTGTTTGATTGTTCAAAATGACGGCTGGGTGTTGAACGGTCAAAACTGGCAGGATGCCTATCGGGAATATGACTATATCGGCGCACCTTTGCCGATTTTGTTGGAAACCGAAGCAGACGGGCAGTTTTTCCTGAAGGGAACCGACCAATATTTGGCCAAACAACATCTGATTCAGACTTCTCCGAATTTGGACGAGCCGCAGAACGGCGGTTTCAGCCTGCGCAGCAGACGGCTTTTAGCCATGCCGCGACAACTGGGCTTAAATGTAGAAATCCGACCGCCTTTGCCGCCGAAAGACGAAAAAATTGCCGATATGGAATGGCTGATACGGCTGCACCACGAGGATATGTTTTTGACGGCGCAACACCGTTATAGATTGCAGGACTTGGGTCTGAAATTCGCGCCTCCGAATATTGCGACACAATTTTCTTCAGAAGTACCGTTTATCAATCGAATGAGGAATGTCCCTTTAGAACACGTCTTTGGGGCGCACTGGATGGGCAGTGTGGTCTTGACCGGCTGCAACCGTGTCCGTTTTGCCCAATTAAATGGTGATGAGTTGGAAACATTATCCCGTTTTTTTAGAAATTTGGGTTATGAATTAGAATAAAAAAAGGCCGTCTGAAAGTTCAGACGGCCTTTTTTAATGGTTGTTAATGTTGATGATGGTGGGCATGGCGTGCGGCTGCGCGTTTGGTACCGACAGGCACAATCAGCGTTGCGTAAGTATTGTCTTTCTGACATACGCTTTTATCGCCGTAATCGGTCTCGTTCACCACTTTGATTTTCCACAAACCGTCAATCAGCGTAATCACATTGACCACGCCGTTTTTATCGGTTTTGCCGGAGAAGCCTTGAGGCTCGCGGTGGTCATGGGTTGATTCCAAGTCCATTTCGGCCAAAGTGTCGGAGCTGGCGGTAACGGTGGCTTTAACCAAAGGTTCGCCTTTGTACAGGACTCTGACCGGCAAAATGCCGCCGGCTTTGACTGCGTTCGGATTTTTCAGCGGAACCAGTTCCAGCTCTTGGCCGATAGGGCGGGTCAATACCGCTTCATCGACTGCGCCGTTGCCCACGTGGACGAAACTCTTGCCGAACATTTGCGATTGTTCGCAATAGGTGGCACCGGCCAGCTGTTTCAAGGTTTGCTGTTTCCAGCCGTCTTGGTTTTTCGACCAGAAAGTCGGTTGGTAGGTCGCGCTGACCCAGTAGGAGCCTGCGGGCAGGGCGGCTTTGGAAACGTATTGATAGTTTTCGCCCTTATTCACCAAATCAACGGTTTTCTTTGAGCTGTCGGTCAATTGCAGCGGTTTGAAAATATGCACGCGGTCGTCGGCGATTTTTTCGACATTGGGGAAGTCGTGGCTGTAACCCAAATCCGCATGCAGGATTTTGCCGGCAGGCTGATGTGCCGGAGCGGCCACCCAAACATCGTGCGCCTGTGCCGCTGCGCCCAATCCCAGCAATCCTAAAAGCATCCACTGTTTCATCGTTTCTACACTCCATCTTTCTATTATTGAACAAAACGCCTAATGATTCGGCGAATACGAACGGTACTCTTTTTTATTTACTTTGTAAATAATATGGTTTAGATTTTATAGTTATAAATAATTATTTTTTGATTTCAGACGGCCTTGGTTTATATAACCAAAACTGATAAACCCAAAAGCAAACATTATTTCCCGTTTGCCTCCGAACCCGATAAAGTATCGCCATACTTTTAATAGGAGCCGACCATGAATATCCGTACCCTTTCTTTTGCCGCATTGACCGCCGCGCTGGCGTTGAGTGCCTGCTCTCCCAAAAACGAACAGTCTGCCGACAATGCCGCTTCCGCAGGCAAGGGCGGTAATGTGAAGCTGTTGAACGTCTCTTATGATGTCGCACGAGATTTTTATAAAGAATACAATCCTTTGTTTGTCAAAGAATATGCTGCTAAAAACGGCGGCGCAACGGTTGAAATCCAACAGTCGCACGGCGGCTCCAGCAAGCAGGCTTTGGCCGTGGCCAACGGTTTGGCCGCCGATGTGGTGACCATGAACCAGACTTCCGATATCGAGCTTTTGGTGAAAAAAGGCCTGATTAAAGACGATTGGAACACGCGCCTGCCGGACAATGCCGTGCCTTATACCAGCAACGTCGTTTTCTTGGTGCGTAAAGGCAATCCGAAACACATCCAAGACTGGGGCGATTTGGCCAAAGACGGCGTGCAAATCGTTTTGGCCAACCCGAAAACCACCGGCAACGGCCGCTATGCCTTTTTGGGCGCGTACGGTTATGGCTTGAAAGTCAACAACGGCGATGAAGGCAAAACCCAAGATTTTGTGGCCGCATTGCTGAAAAATACGCCTGTGTTTGAAAACGGCGGCCGCGCGGCAACGACGACATTCAGCCAACGCAATATCGGCGATGTCTTGGTTACCTTTGAAAACGAGGCCAACTACGTCAGCAAAAAACTGACTCAAGACCAATTTGAAATCGTCTATCCGAGCTACACCATTATTTCAGAAGCGCCGGTTGCCGTTGTGGACAGCGTGGTCGATAAAAAAGGCACGCGCGCCGCTGCCGAAGCTTACTTGAAAAACCTCTGGAGCGAACCGGCTCAAGAATTGGCCGCCAATCTTTATCTGCGTCCGCGCAATGCCGAAGTGTTGGCCAAACACAAAGCCGACTTCCCCGATATTGAAACCTTCAATCCGAATGAGAAGTTCGGCGCTTGGTCGGACATCATGAAAAAATTCTTTGCCGACGGCGGATTGTTTGATCAGCTTTCTGGTAAAAAATAAGGTGTGAACATGGAGGCCGTCTGAAATTTCAGACGGCCTTTTGTTACAATAAGCCTTTTCCTTATCTACCTTTTCCCATGTCCCAACGCAAAATCATCCATATCGATATGGACGCATTCTACGCTTCGGTAGAACTGCGCGAGCAGCCGCATTTGAAAGGGCTGCCCGTCGTTGTGGCATGGGACGGCACTCGCTCGGTTATTTGTGCCGCGTCTTATGAAGCGCGCAAATTCGGTTTGCACTCGGCCATGTCGGTGGCGACGGCAAAAAGGCTGTGTCCGCAGGCGGTGTTTGTGCCGCCGCATTTCGATTTGTACCGCCAAGTGTCGGCGCAGATTCATGCCGTGTTTCGGCGTTATACCGATTTGATCGAGCCTTTGTCTTTGGACGAAGCCTATTTGGATGTTACTCAAAATTTTAAAAATATCCCGTACGCCAGCGAGGTAGCCAAACGCATTCGTGCCGAAATTTTTGAAGAAACCGGTTTAACTGCTTCCGCAGGCATCGCGCCCAATAAGTTTTTGGCAAAAATCGCGTCTGACTGGCGCAAGCCGAACGGGCAGTTTGTGCTGCCGCCACCCAAAATCATGGCGTTTTTGGAGAGCTTGCCGCTGGGTAAGATTCCCGGTGTCGGCAAAGTCACACTGAAAAAAATGAACGCCCTCGGTATGCAGACTGCCGGCGATTTGCGCCGTTTTGAGCGCGGCGAACTTTTAAACCATTTCGGCCGCTACGGCTACCGCCTTTATGATTTGGCACGCGGTATCGACGAGCGGCCGGTCAAAGCCGAACGCGAACGCCTGCAAATCTCAACCGAAATCACTTTGCCCGAAGATTTGTCTTTAGAGCAGGCTTCAAGCCATTTGCCGCACCTTGCCGAAGACCTTTGGCGGCAGATTGAGCGCAAAAACGTCGAAGCCAAAGGCGTTACCCTCAAACTCAAAACCCACGATTTCCGCATTATTACGCGTTCGCTGACGTATTCTTCCGTCCTGCCCGACAGTGCCTCGCTGCTTCAGGCGGCGCATACTTTGCTGCAACGCATACCGCCGCAACGCGAAGATGCCTTCCGCCTGATCGGCATCGGCGTGAGTCATTTGCTGCCGAAAAACCAGCAGCAGACGCTTTGGTTATAAAGAAATAGAAAAGCATTCTTTCCGTTTGAAGATAGGGCGCAGGACAATATCGTTCCATAACCATATCGGCAGCCGTGTAAACAGGCCGTCTGAAAATTATTAGGAACAACCAGCCATGTCTTTATTCCGTCCTCAATTTTGGAAAATCCCCGAAACCAATGATGCCGAACGCCGCCGCCTGCCTGAGTTGGCGGCCGCTTTGGAGCACCGTTTGCAAGACATTGCCGCACGCTATCCGCAAGCCGTGTTCGCATCCAGCCTTGCGGTTGAAGATATGGTCATTACCGATGCCGTGTGCCGTCTGAAACTGCCCATCCGCATCATCACGCTCAATACGGGCAAACTCAATCCCGAAACCGCCGCGCTGATTGCCGAAACCAATGCGCGCTATCAAACCGAATTGGAAGTGTTTTATCCCAACCAGCAAACCGCCGATGAATTTGAAGCGGAATTCGGCACGACCGCCATGTACGACAGCGTCGAGTTGCGCCGTCGTTGCTGCCATATCCGCAAAATCGAACCGCTCAACCGCGCTTTACACAACGCGCCTGCCTGGCTGACCGGACAACGCCGCAGCCAGTCCGAAACGCGCAGCGAATTGAATTTTGAAGAGCGGGATACGGGCCGCAACATCGCCAAATTCAATCCTATTTTCGATTGGGAAGAGCAGGACGTTTGGGCATATGCGCACGAGCACCAAGTTCCACTTAATGCGCTGTATCATCAAGGCTATCCCAGCATCGGGTGCGAACCCTGCACGCGTCCGGTCAAACTGGGTGAAAATATCCGCGCCGGACGATGGTGGTGGGAAAGCAAAGACAGTAAAGAATGCGGTTTGCACAAATAATCAAAGGCCGTCTGAAAACGTTTCAGACGGCCTTTTTGACGGCTTAACAAAATGATTTATCAAGAATTTGTTTTTCGCTCAACAAAAGTGGAAAGCAGGGCGGTATCGATGTCCCATTTCCAGATGCCTTGATCCGAGCCGTCCATGCCGCGCAGGAAGAGGTAGCGGATGGCGATTTTGGGCAAGGGCTTGCCGCGCAGGGCATAGTAGCGCGCGATGGCAACAGCGTAGATCAGGGCTTGCAGGTAGTAGTGATGATGCGCCACGGCTTCGTTCATCGCCTGTTGCGTGTAGGCGCTTGCATCGTTGCCTAAATGGTTGGATTTGTAGTCGATTAAAACGACATGGCCGTCTGAATCTTGGCAAACCATATCGATAAAGCCGTTCAAATAGCCTTGTAAATCATGGAAATCAAGCAGTTGCGCGGCTTGGACGCATTCGGGCGGCAGGTTTGCTTCGCTTGAGGCAAACCAACGGCGCAAGTCGTCCAGTTTGAAATCGTCCATGTACAGGGTGAATCCCATTTCGGGCAGGCGTCGGGTCGGCGGAATCTGCGACAGACTCTCTCCGATTAAAGGCGTAAGGCGGCAGATATCGAGCATGGCGCTTACCGTTGGCAGCCATTTGTCTTCAAAGCTGTGGCGTTGCAAAACTTCGGCAATCATTTCGGATTGGCTCTCGGCAGAGGCGGCGAAGTCGAGTTTTTCCAGCATTTCATGCAAACATACGCCGGCATTGGTGCCGCGGGGGAAATGATGGATATCGAGGCCGTCTGAAAGCGGGGACGGCAGGTTTTCAGACGGCATGGCACGGTCTGCGCTTTCTGCCGGGTCGATGGCAGGTTGCAAAGGCTCGTGTTGCTCGTCGCTTGACTTGGTGTGCCGGCTCAAACCGGTAAAGCTGGTGTGGCGGATAAAGTCAAAATCGCGGCGTTTAATGCTCTGTGCGCTCAAAGCTTGATCTTGTTGGCGGCTGTATTGGTAGACGGTTTCCGGTGGGGCTTCTTCCGTGAAGGCAAACTCCGTATTTTCAGGCGTGTTTGTGATAAAGCGTTGCCAGTTGGTTTTGAGCATTTCCACAACGTCTGTCGCGCTTTTATAGCTTTGGCTGACGCTTTCGCGGCCGGTATCCGGCAAACCTTCGAGCAGATAGGCAAAAGGATTGTTTGGCGTACAGTTTTTGTTGGCGGCAGCGTAGATGTTGAGCTGTTCTTCGGCGCGGGTAAGTGCGACATAGAGCAGACGCAAATCTTCTGCCGTCTTTTCGTCGGCCAGATGGCTTAGTTCTGCTTCCGAGGTTTGCGATTTCGCCAGCAGCTCGGTTTCGTGGTTTTCGGTATGTAGGATTTTCCAGTTTTCTTTGGAATTGTCTTTGGTATCCCATGCGAAGGGGCAGTAAACCAAAGGATATTGCAAACCTTTCGACGCGTGCATGGTAACGATTTTGACCAGTTTTTCGTCGCTTTCAAGACGGATGGTTTGCGCATCTGACGGGAAATGGCCGCTGCGCGCGCGGCTGATTTGTTCGTTTAACCATTTATGTAGGGCGGCAGGGTTGCGGCTTTGGCTGTCTTCTTCGGCCAAAAGTTCCAAAATCTGGTAGTAATTGGTCAGACTACGTTCGTTGCCGCCTTTGAGTAGGCGCGTTTCGATGTCATGTCGGGCGGCAAACTGCTGCACGGCGGCAAAAATGCCGCCTTTCCGCCATTTTTCCATGGCCTCGGCAGACGACTCCAGCCATTTCAGCAGCTGGTGTTCGTTGTGGTTGAGTTCGTAAATCTCTTTGGCGGTATAGCCGAACAAAACGCCGGTCAAGACAAAGCGCAGCCAGTCGGTTTGCCTTGGGTTGAGCCAAAAGCCGATCAGCGCGGACAGCGAGTCTGCCTCGGCAGAATCGAAAACGGACTGGCGCGACAGCAACACGCTTTGGATACGGCGCTGTTTCAGTTTACCGGCAATCATCGCCGCTTCGTTGTTGGTACGCACTAAGACGGCAATATCGCCGGATTCCAATGCGCGACCTTTGAAATTCAGACGGCCTTCGGCTGCTTCATTGAGCGCAAAGGCGATTTCATCGGCGCAATATTCGGCGGCTCGGCCGCGCAAAATCTCTTTGCCGGTTTGATCGTCCGTATTGAGCCAGCGCACTTGGATAGCAGGGCGGTGTGGCGACAGCCGGCTTTCGGCACGGCTGGCGGAGACCTCGCTGTAATCGATGTTTTCCAACACGAAGGGGTGTTTTTTTTGTTTGAACAAGGCGCTGATGCCGTTGATCAGCTTGGCATGGCTGCGGTAGTTGACGGCGAGGGTGTAATGCCTGTCCGCATCTTGAGCGGCTTGCAGATAGGCGTAAATGTCCGCTCCGCGAAAGCTGTAAATCGCTTGTTTGGGGTCGCCGACGAGAAACAGCGGGCAGCCTTGTTCGATAAAAATTTGGCGGAAAATTTCGTACTGCAACGGGTCGGTATCTTGGAATTCGTCAATCAGCGCGATTTCCCAGTTTGCCGCCGCCGCTTTTGCCAATGCGTTGCCGTGTTCATTGGTGGTCAATGCCTGATGGACATCCAGCAGCAAATCATCAAACACACGCTCGCGGCGTGATTTTTTTTGTTCGGCAATGGATTGGTTGATGTAGGAAAGGAGGTCGAGTTGCAGGCAGATGAAGACTGCTTCTTCCGCGCTTTTCATTGCCTGCAAATTACGGCCAAGATTAGCCAAGGCTTGCAGCTGAATAATTTCCGGCGCATCGGCATCGGCTTTATATTCTTTTTTCAGTTTGATGTTGAGCGTGTCGATACTGAAGAGGCTTAATTTTTCCAGCGTTTGTTTGCTCAGGCGGGGCAGACGGTTGGATTCGGCGTTTGTTTTTAGATCAGTAAAAACATTTTCAAAGGTTTTTCTTCTGTAGGTTTGGCCGTTCAGTTTGGGAAAAATTGCCCAAAACGCTTTTTCCAAGTCTTCCAAGTGGACGCAAATTTTTTGCCATGTTTCTTGAAGCTTGGCTTGAGCTTCTTGCAAATCGCCTTCAGGCCGTCTGAATTTCAGATAGGGGCGGCCGGTATAGCTTTTGATTTCGGCAAGCATTTCTTCGGGTGTGCATTTTCGGTCAAAAACCAATTGTGCCAATGTGGCATCGGTTGCCACTTTCTGCCGCCAAAAGTCCTGCGCTGGAATCAGCAGCCTCTCGCGCGAGTCGTCCGACAGCTCGACATCCAAAGGCGCGCCGCACAAAAACGCGTAATCGCGCAAGACGCGCTGACAGAAGCCGTGGATGGTGTAAATCGAGGCGTTGTCAAACTGGCTCAGCGCGGCTTTGAGGCGGAGAATCAGGCGATGGCAGCTTTCCTGTCCGTCTTGCTCGCCTAAAGCCAAAGGAATCAAACGATTGAGAAAGTCATCGGGGGATTTTTTCTCTTTTTCGTAATACTTGTTCAGGCCGTCTGAAATATGTTCCGGCTTGCCGCCCAAGGTTTGGATTTCGTTTAAAACCTGCAACACTTCGTCCAAACGCGCGCGCAAACGGGTTTTCAGTTCTGCTGTCGCCGCTTTGGTAAAGGTAACGACCAGAATTTTCTCGATGTCTTTTTTTTCTAAAACAATCAGTCGGGTAAAGAGCGCGGCAATGCCGTAGGTTTTACCCGTACCGGCGGAGGCTTCGATGAGGTTGGTGTCGTCTATGGAAAGGGTGAGCGCGTCAAAAGGAAGGGCGGAAGACATGGTTGGAACGGGAATAATATTAGCGAGGCATTATCATAACAGAGATAGTGTGTGGTTTTGCATTGATGATAAAAATGCCGTCTGAAAACTTCTTGTTTTCAGACGGCATGTCTTAATGGCTATTCAAATGACTTCAATAGCGCATCTTAGTAACGCAAACGGCGTTTAGCGTAGCTTGGTTGGCGAGGACGATAGGTATAACGGTTCGCCGCAGAAGCTTTAGTGTTGTCATAGTAGTGCACAACATTATTACCGTTGATGGCCGTATTGTTGACGCTCAAACCGGTTGGAGAGCCGGTAGTAATAACGACATTGTCGCTTTGGATGACGTTTGCCGTATTGGTTACGTTGGCGTCGTTTTTACCTTTGGCGTTGATGCCGCCGTTTGGTTTGCCTGAAGCGTAGCTGCCGTTGACATTGACGGTCAGATTTTTTTCGTTAACGCTGCTGATCGCGCCGGAAGTATTGACTTTGTTACCTTCTACTTCAATGGAGTTGTTGGATACCAAGTTGGTACCGTGCAGGTTGACGTCGCCGTTGTTGGCATTGATTTTAATATCGTTGCCGGCCGCTACATTCGCGCCTGTGGCGGTAGAAGAAGCGTTATCGGTTTTGTTGACGCCGACAGAGCCGTTAACGTGAGGAACGGCAACACCGGTTTCAACATTGATTGTCGCACCAGCGCCGATACCGACATTAACGGCTGTACCTTGGTTGGAGGCAGTATTGGCTGACTCGGTGAAGGTTACGCCGTTGCCTGCGGTAATGTTGACGTTGTTGTTGGCGGTAATATTGGATGCGATTTCAGCAGAGTCTTTGGCGTTGATGACAACATTGGTCGCATTCATATCGCCTTTGACGGCGGTAGATTCTTTTTTGTTTTCATCAGCGTAGTTGACGTTCAGGTTGGCATTCACATCAACATTTGAACCGTCTTTGGTGTACGCGCCGACAGTCAAAGATGCGCCGCCTTGTTTGCTGCTGCTGTTGCTGGTGTTGTGAGCGGCAGTGTTGTGGTATGAACCTGCGTCAATGTTGATCGCATCGGTTACATCGTATTTTGTACCTTCATCAGACACTTTGTCATTTGCCAAAACGATGGCATTGCCTGCGTTGATGGTGGTGACAGTTGCAGTGGATTCATTGTGGGTCGAAGAGTTGCCTTGACCTTGCGCAGTGATTTCACCGCCGATGCCTTTGTTGGTGCTGATGCCGGCAGAAACGACCAAACCGCCGCCGTTTTGTTTCACATCGGATTTCGCGCCGCTGTGTGCCGCTGCATGGGTAACGTTTTTGGCAGACTCAATCACATTGCCGGTCGCATTAATCACGGTACCTTCTTGATTAATATTGCCGTTGGCAGTGATGGTGGTGTTGCCGCCGGTGTTGATGTTGGATACATGAGATGTGTCCGTTACGGTCGTTGCATCCGTTTTGGTGCTGGTAATACCGACAGATACGCCGACGCCTGCGGCGTTATTTTTTCCGTATGCAGTGGCAGATACGCCCAAATCGGTTACGCGGCCGGACTCGGTTACTGTGCTGCTGCCTTTGGAGGCAACAACATTGACGTCATTGGCTGCGGAAATGTTGACGGATTCTTCGCCGTTGACTTGGCTGCCGCTGACGGTAACGTTTGAGTTGGAAGACAACTGGGTGTTTTTACCGGTCAAAATGCTGCCGCTCAGGCCGACAGAATGAGTGTCGGTGTGGGTATCGGTGAATTTGATACCGGCTTTGGCAGTCACGCTGCCGTTTTCTTTATTGGTTTCAGTACCGGAGTAGCCTTTGATGGAATACTCGTTGACCTGTTTGTTTTCTACCGCTTTGGCAGCATCGATGGTCAAATCGCCTGCGGAAGCCAGTTGCAGTTTTTGTGCCGCAAACAATGCAGAGCCGATCACATTGATGTCTTTGTTGGAAACAACGGTCAGGTCGGCATTGGAAACCAGGGTGGAACCGGTTACTTTTTCAATGCTGCTGTTGCTGCTGGTTTTAGAGGTCGTGATATTGAAAATCGTACCTTTACGCGCGCTTTGTGCGGAAGTGTCGGTGCTGGTGGCGTTTTTAATATCGACATTGCCTGCTTTGGAGCTGACGAATGTACCGGCTTGGCCTTCAACGGTACTGCCGTAAACGTTGACGCCGTTTTTTGCACCCAAAACTACGTTTGAGTTGGCAGTAATGCTGCTGCCGTGCAGGTTTTCGGTACGGTTGTTTTGAACTTGGCTTTCACCGCCGAACAGGCCGCCCCAGTATTTTTTCTGGTCATCGAGGCTGCTGGTGTTGATGGTGGTTTGCGTACCCAAGTTGATGTTGTTGACATCGGTAACGACATTGCCGTTTGCCGCGATGCTTGCGCCGTAAGTGCTCAAATCGCCTTCGGAAATCAAACCGATATCACCGGCTGCGGAGATTTTGGTTTCATGGGCGGTAGAGTTTTTGGAAGATTTTGTAGCGATACCGGTTTTCAGCGCGGCAGTTTCGTTTTTGAAGCTGACATAAGTCGAGCTGCTGTCGGTTTCGCTGTTGCTGCTCAATACGATGCCTTGTTGGGCGGCAATGCGTGCATCGGCAGCCGAGTTCAGTTCGGTTGCGTCCAATTGGACTTTGCCGGTGGTCGCAATATTGACAGATCCGGCATTGATTGTGGTTTGATGCAGGCTTTCGTCAGTAGAGGCGCTCAGGTTGTTGTTGTACCAAAGGCCTTTGCTTTGAGTGTGGTCGGATTCTGTACGGTTGGTGGTTTTTACCGCGTTAGAATTGATGTTGCCTGTGGCAGAGGCGGTCAGCGCGCCGGCATTGATGTTGGCCGCGCTTAAGTTGAGGCTGCCGCTGTTGTTCAGAGTCAATGACTCGGATGCATTGATATTGCTGGCGGTAAAGGTTTCCGTTTTGTTGCGGTCTGAACGGAAGTGCTGAACATTTTGCGCTTCTTTGCCGCTGGAAGATTTGTTGGCGGAATGGCTGGTAACCGTGCCTTTGATGTCGGTATCGCGGGCAAACAATTCCATTTGCGCGCCGGTCAGGTTGGCGGACTGGATGCTCAGGTTGCCTTTGCTGTCGATATTCAGGTAGCGGGTACCGGTAATGGCGGCGTTTTGAATGTTTTGTTTGGCGCGTTTGTCAGTCGCGTGGATGCGGATGGTACCGGCGCGCATGCTGCCGAAGATATGGCCGTCAAGAACCGGCGCATTTGAAGCTGCGTCCAAGGCTTCGATTTGTGCGGTTTTGTAGTCGAAGTTGCTTTTGCCTGAAGAAACGTTGATGGCGTCAGCGGCATTGACGTTGGCTGATTTGCCGACCACAACTTGTGGCGCGAGCAGGTCAACCACGCGGTTGCCGCTCAAATTGCCGTTTACTTGCAGTTGTTTGCCATTGTCGCTGATATGGAAAGATTTCAACGCGCCGTCTGAAACGGTTGGCGTACCGACAACCAAGGATGCGCGGTTGGCATTCAGGATGCTGCCGCCGTTGTGGGTAATGCCGTTAGGGTTTGCCAAAACATAGTCTGCGGCAATACCGAAGATCTCTTGTTGACCTAAAATCAGGGAAGGGTTTTTGCTGACTACTTCGTTCAAGATCACAGATGCGGCCTGACCTTGGAAGTTTTTGTTGGCAGACAGGTTTCCGGCCAGTTGGGATTTACCGGCGGACAGGGCGTTATTCAAAACGGCGCCGTGTTGGGAAACGTTGTACTTGTTGTATTGGTTGTGAGAAAGACCTTGGGCCGTCGGTGCGGCAATGTTGACGATGTCGACATTGTTCTGCTGCTGTACCGAAGTTTGGCCGATGGCTTCGATATTGGCGGCTACCGCTGCATTTCCCAGGAATGCAAAGCACACGGCGACAGTCACTTTGCCGGAAGCTGAGAGCTTAGGCTGATATAAAGTGTCGATTTTCATGGATTTTAATCCTTATTTATCGTGATGGAGAGTGAATCAGAAATCCCATATCGGGTATCGGATTTCTGTTGAGAAAACTTTTGAATGTATTAACATTGGTATGGAAATTTTTACAATCATACCACCAGTATGATCTTGTGTGCACTATTTCAAATGCAAATAAAAGCCGCTCATCTTATTGATATTAATAGAAAATTAATAATGTTAAGATGAGCGGTTTATATATTGGATAAAAGGATATATATTTACATAATTTTAAAATGGAATGCGTAAAGAAACGGTTACATGATCCTGTGTTTCGCTGTTTGATTGGTTGGGCATGCGCGCAAAACCTTTGCCGTAGTCGGCAGAAAGCTGCCATTTGTCCGCCTTGCCCAAATTCAAACCTGCCACTAAGCCCATGGCGCGTTGCGAACTTTCGTGATGATTTTTGGCAACGCCGATGTCTGCGCCCAGATAAGGTTCGATATAGATGCCGTGGGGCGTATTGCGGCGGAAATAAATGGTATTGCTCAACAGGACTGCGCTGCTTGCGCTTAAAGAAGTCGAACGGAAACCGCGTACATTTTGATAACCGACGATGTCCATTTCTTTGGCGGCAAACAAATCATGCGGGCTATATTGGGCATCGATTTGGTGATGGTTGCGCACGATCCATTTGCCCAATGGGCGGTTTTGAATCAAATTGCTTTGCAGGGATACAGAGGTATAGCGCTTGTCAAACGGCGTATGTTCGGTATTTTTCGCAAACCCTTGTTCCACACCGATATTGTTGAGCCAAATGCCGTTTGGCAGGATGGCCGTGTGCGACAGGCCGACTTGTGCCGAATAGATTTCCGGGCTTTGCAATTCCAGTTTGCTGTCGGCAAATTTTGCAGTCTGTTTCACATAATCGATGCCGGCATAGGCGGAGGCAATGTGTTTTTGACTGCGTGAGAATACGCGGTCTGCTTTGATTCCTGCCGCTTTGGATTGGGAGCGGTAGGCGTAGCGCGTAACGCTGGGTGTTAGGATGCTTTGCGATTGCGACGCGGCGGCGTAAGTGCTGAATGTCCATGCGCCATAAGGAACTTGGTAGAACAGGCTGCCGCCGCGACTGTAATGGCTGTCGTGGTTGTTTAGATTGGTGTAGCCGTTTAGATAAAGGGAGTCGCTCAATCCCAACGGGCTGCCGATATTCAGGCTGCCGCGCAGTGTCGTGGTATTGGGTTTGCTGCCTTTATTATCGATGGTAATGCTGCCGCCCCAATGTTTTTGGGCATCGTTGTTGAGTTGGATGGAGGCGGTGCCGTCATCATGCGGATAAACGTCGATGCTGACGTTGTTGCCGGCAACATGGTTTGCCTGTTCGATACCTTGGTCGAGGTATTGGATGTTCAGCGGTTTGCCTTGATGATTGGGGAAGAGGGTGTCGACGTTGACTGTACGGGAGCCGCCGGTAATCTCACGGATTTTGCCTTCGATGACGGCCAATTTCAAAACACGCTCGGGCGTGGTTTCAAATTTGATTTGCGTGTGCGGATAGCCTTGAGCGATATACTCGGCAACGATGTCCCGGTTCAGTTGGTTGATGTTGTTTTGATTGATGCATTTGGGGAGTTTGGCTTCAATCTTTTTGGAATCGATAAGGGTAATGCCGGAAAGTTCGATACCGGTGTAATCCAAGCATTCGGTATTGTTTTCAGACGGCCCTTCTTGTGCAACTGCGTCGTTATCTTGTTTTTTCTGTAAATCCCATGCCGACTGCTCGCGTTTTTGGATTTCGACCGAATGAATCTGGTCGAGGTTGTCGCGGAAGTCTTTGTCGAATTGGTTGGGTACGTTTTTATCGATTTGATCAGGCGGATTCGGTGTATTGGCCGCATAGGTGTTCAGCGCGGAGAGAATCAATACGGGCAGGGGAAGGAGGCGGGATTTATACATGGTGTCGTAATTTTATAGGGATAATAATTGGGTTTATTTTATCGAAAATAGCTGCTTGGGGTGTATCGGTTTTTATCCTTGTCTGCAATCAGGGTTTATTAAGCAACAATGGGATAAATTTCTATGATAATACCATAAAAATATTAATGGGATTTAAATAACAAAAACCTGCCTTTGAAAAGGCAGGTTTTTTCAGACGGCCTGAGAGCCGTTAAAGATTTTGCAAACGCTCGACAGAAGGTGCGTAGTAGTAAGCACCTGATACGGCTTTAGACAAATATTTCAGCAGTAAGTCGGTTTTGCCGTCTGCATCGCCGAACATATTGAGCAGTTGAACTTCAATATTGTGCAGCGTGTTGCAATAGGAAGTGAACATCAAACCATGTTCGCCGCTGATTTTGCCGAAGGGCAGGCTGCGGCGGACAATTTTCAAGCCAACGCCGTTTTCTTTGACGTTGACGCGGCCGAGATGGGAGTCTGGCAGGCGCACGTCTTTGCTGAATTCGTCATTGGTTTCTTTGCTGCGGCCTACGCTGGCTTCTTGTTCGGCAGTAGGAACGGCATCCCATTTTTTCAAATCATGTAGATATTTCTGCAGTAAAACATAGCTGCCGCCGGCATCGGGCTTGCCTTCGGGAATAATGGCGACATTGCGCACATTGTCATCGCCCTGCGGATTTTCCGTACCATCGACAAAACCGTCCAAGCCGCGGTCTTCATACAGGCGCAGGCCGTGTTCTTCAGTGGCTACGCGGATGCTGTCTCCGAATGCGTTTAATACGGATTGTGCCAAGGCATAGGCGGCTTTTTGCTCGGTGGCTTGAATGTGGATATAGAGGTCGTGTTGGGTGGAAGGGGCGAGGCCGTTGCCCAATTCAGGGAAAGGTTTGATTTCGCTGCCTTCTTCAGTGTGACCGAACGATTGCCATGCGCGGCTGCCGAAGGCAATGGTCAAACCCAAAATATCATTTGGAAAACGGGTTTTTAATTTGGCTAGAGCCTCCAAAGAAAGACGGCAGGCAGATTTGATGTCTTCGTTGCGGCCGTCTGAAATGTCTGCTTCGATAAAAATACCGGCTTGTGCGTGATCAGGAATAATAGCTGATTGAGGGTGGCTCATGATGATTCCTTTCAAAATATTATGGGTTTTTACGTGGGGGATTATACACTGAAAGTTTCAGACGGCCTAAAATCTGCCTTTTGATTTTTTAGGGCGGAAAGGCATGTTTGGCAAGATGTTTTTTGTGAGCGTCATTCTGTTGCAAGTGTTTACATTCGGGCTCGGGCGTTCGCTGCAATGGCTGTTTGCGCCTTGGATTGGCAAAGTCGGCAGGCGTTGGCTGATGGGTATTTCCTATTTCATTACAAACGGCTTGTTGGTCGGCTTGCTGCTGGAATTGGGGCATATGATGTTCCGCGTGTTGGCGTTTTGGATGGTTATCTTGCTGTTTGTGATGTATGCCGCGCTGGCGACATTTATCCTGTATCTTTTGCTGCGCCGTTTTGTAGCACGCCAACCTCTTTCTCGAAGCCTGCGGCTGTTTGCGCCTTTGTTTGTGATCGGTTTGCTCGGTTTAGGGATGTATAACGCCTATACGCCCATGGTCCGCCATCAGACTGTATTCATCAATAAGAAAATGGATAAGCCGCTACGTATCGGCGTGGCCAGCGATTTGCACTTGGGGATTTTGTTCGGCGCGCGTCAATTGGACGAGCTGACGGACATTATGAAGCAGGAACAAGTCGATATGGTGTTGCTGCCGGGCGATTTAATGGACGATACCGTTGATGCGTACCTGAAAGAAAACATGAAACCGCATTTACAGAAGCTGACTGCGCCGATGGGCGTTTACGCCACTTTGGGCAATCATGATTGGTTCCGCGATCAGAAACGCATCAAACATGAATTGGAAGCGGCAGGTTTGACGGTTTTGGCCAATCAGGTTTTGGAAGTGAATGGTGTGTTGCTGGTGGGGCGGAGCGATGATTTGGATCACAAACGCCCCAGTGCGGAGCAGCTTTTAGAAGGTCAAAATACCCAATTACCGGTTTTGCTGATGGACCACCGTCCTACTTCAATCGAAACCCATGCCCGGCTGCCGATTGATGTGCAGGTCTCCGGCCATGTCCACAACGGCCAAGTCGCACCTGCTAACCTTATCGTCCGTACGCTTTATCGTCTTGCTTACGGCTACGAGGCAATCGGCAACGGCCATTTCTTCACCACTTCGGGCTACGGCTTCTGGGGCATTCCCCTTCGTTTGGGTTCGCAATCAGAAGTGTGGGTAATTGACATCAAGTCAAAGCATTGAAATAGAAATAGAAACTTCAGGCCGTCTGAATTTCAGACGGCCTTTTTTATGAAAATTGGGAAAAATATTGAAATTGGATTATAATCGATGTTAATAAAATCAGCCACCGATATGAGTGGCATCATAACTAGGGAACTCACTATGGGCATTATCAGTCTTGCACTTATCTTCGTATCAATCGCCGCCGTCTTATTGTATTTCAAACAACAGTTGAAAGACCGCAAAAAAGACTGTCGCGAATCCTTTGTCTCTTTGCGCATTGCGCTCGACTGCCGACATCATGCCGTCCGTCATGTATTGGATGCATACAGCAAACACCTGCAAGAGCAGGGCATTGCATCGGATCAAAACGTTCAGCAGATGTGTGCCGAAGTTGAAACCGCATTGGCGCAAACTGCCAAAACATTTTCCGAATCCAAAATCAAACATCTGTGCGAAACCGAAACAGCATTGAATCATGCGCTGAAAAAATTGCAAACCGCCGTCAACAGCCTTTTGAAACAACATCCTGATGAGAAATTGGCCGGTTTGATGGAAATGCTGGATGCTGCAGAAGCAGAAGTCGCATCGGCACGCCGCGCTTACAACCGCAGGGCCGGAAGCTACAATCATCATTTAAACAAATTGCCCAACCGCTTTGTCGCCAAGCCATTAGGCTTTGACAAGCAGGCAAGTTTGGTTCGTTTTACGGAAAACCAAACGCAACGAATGAGTAGCAATATATTGGCTTAAAAATAAGCAGTTTGCTGAATAAGCGATAAACAAAAGGCCGTCTGAAATATGAATTTCAGACGGCCTTTTTTGTGCTGTGAATGAGAAAAATACTTAGGCTTTTGCCAATTTATTGGGCAAAGCGGATCAGGCTGTCGGCAAGCTTATCGGCTGCAGTTTCATAGCCTTGTGCAGAAAAGTGAACGCCGTCTTTGGCTGCCAAGCCTTGCGCCATCCAGTTTTTCATGCTGCATGCGCCGCCCATCGCATCTTGCCAAGACCAGAACATGATTTTTTCGTCACGGGCGATGCGTTGCTGCATTTGTTGTACTTCGCTGAGCAAGACAGGGCGGTTGCCGCAGCTGCCGTAGGCGGTTTTCAAAGATTCCGGAGCGCCGAGGATCAGAATGCCTGCATTGGGCAGGGTGTTTTTGATTTGACGGATATAGTTGCGCCATGTCCGCTCGGTAGAGGAAATATCGAGGTTGCCGGAAAAGGCTTCGTTGGTACCGTAGGCAAGGATGATTAAATCGGCTTTGGTTTGTGCCAAATCTTCCCACATGCCCGGCCGCCATTTTGACCATTGGGACAATTGCGCGCCGTTGATGCCCATGGCGGAAACAGTGACGCCGCGTCCGGGGCGTTCGATATTAATGAAACCGATTTGCCAAGGCATGCTGCTGCTGAGCGTCATCGGCAGGGAAGCATTGGTATGCAACAGTTGCCAGCCGTTTTGTTTGGCCGGAATTTCGCGGCCGTTGACAATCAGGGTTTGCTCGGACCAAACCGGTTTGCCGAAGATGGAGATTTGTTGCATGTCCATGCTGCCGTCGGCTGCGCTTAAGGTAACGCTGCCGCCGTCGGCGCGTGCTTCAATGCCGCCGAAAGAAAAGTCGCTGTGTGATTTGCGGCTGCTGATGGTGTTCCAACCGCTGCCGCTGTAACGGACGGTTGCCATGCGCTGGCCTTTGACGGTGTTGGGGTAAACCCAACCGATGCCGCCGTTGCCCCATTTTTGTTGCAAACGGCGGCGCAGGCGGTCGGTGAAATAGTCGCCGGCGGTGTGTGAGTCGCCGACTTGGATAATGCGGAATTTGCCGTCTGAAGTATTGTTGAGCTGTTGCAGTTTGTTCAGCCAGGCAGGGCGGTTGGAGCCGTAGTTGCTTAATAGGCCGGCATCGGCAGCGCAGGCGGTCATAGGGAGTGCAAGAAGCGTGAGGAGTAAGGTTTTATTCAATTTCATGGTTGTGTATCGTGTGTAAAATTAATTTTTTCCATAATTTTTTCGGCCAATAGTTTTTGGCCTTCTGCGGAAAAGTGGATGCCGTCCTTGCTGCGGTAACGGATGATTTTTCCGTTGACTTTGACAGAGTCGGCATATTCTTCTGCGCCGTTGCTCAACAGTTTGTCGGTCGGCAGCCAGATGGCTTGAGGCGACACCGTACCCGACAGGATTTTGTCGAGGTAGCGCATCTGTTCGTTGAGCTTGGCTTTTTTCATGTAAGGAATGCCCAGCCAAATGACTTGGACATCATGTGTGGAGGCTGCATCAAGAATACGGCGGACGCGGCTGAGGTATTCCGCTTCCCATTCGGGGGAGGCGAACTTCAGGTATTTTTTACCCATCGGGAAATCCCATGGGTCGTTAGGGCCTAAGAATACAACCAAAACGCGGATGTCGGGTTCTTTTTGCAAAGTTTGTTCGATGGTTTTCGGCCAGTCGAAGAAGTTGGGGTAGGACAAGCCGGTGCTTTGTTTGCTGAGGTTGACCGATTGTACGCCATATTCTTGCTTGAGGTGTTTTTGTACGAAAGGTGCAACGCCCTGCATCAGCGAGTCGCCGGCAAAGAAAACTTTGTTGCCTTTTTTCAATACAACCTGCGTTGCCGACCGATCAGCCTGATTGCTTGGCTCGCTGGCGGCGGTATCCGTATTGTTAGCCGCATCAGAAGCGGCAGTCTCTTTTTGATTGTCCGATGTTTCAATATCTTCCGTATTTTCAGACGGCCTTGTTGTTTCAATGCCAGAGTCTTCCGAAGCTAAAGCGTCTTCTGCTTCCAGCGAAGCTTTCAGGCCGTCTGAAAATTCGTAGGCTTTTTGTTGCCAATCCGCACCGATACGCCACCAAGCGTATTCGGATAAAGGCTCAAGCGGACTGTTTTCATGATAGGTCTGCTGCCAATAGGCATTGATGGAGTTTTGGGCAAACCACGTCAGCGCAACCGCACTGAGCAGAATCGAAACAAACAGGGAGATAAAGCGTTTCATGTTCTGCTCCTTAGAAGTTGGCGTAAATAAAGCCGGGAATGCCGGACGGGGCGAAGACGATAATCAGGGCGAGGATAAGCGTGATGGGGATAAACCACAGCCATGCAGGCAGTTTGTCCAGGCCCTTTACCGATGCTTCAAATAAGCGAAGCAAATACGGGTACAGCAAAAGCATCAGTGCAAAGGCACCCAGCAACATGAGGTCGGTCGGCAGAGGCGCGTTCCAACCTTTATCATTGGCAAATAATGCGCTGAACAGCATTTCCGTATCGGCAAGCGTTGCGCTGTTGAACACGACAAAAGCGAAACAAACGAAATGGAAGGTAAACAGCCAGGCGAGCGGTTTGCCGATTTTCAGACGGCCTAAGGCGTTGCGGCCGACGATTTTATCGCCGCAGTTAAGCAATACCAAAGCCGCACCGTGCAGCGCGCCCCAAATCAAAAAGCTCCAGCCGTAGCCATGCCAAATGCCGGAAAGCAACATGGCAATCATCAGATTGAGCTGGGTGCGTCCGAAGCCTTTTTTGCTGCCGCCCAAAGGGATATAGATATAGTCGCGAATCCAAGTGGACAGGCTGATGTGCCATCTGTCCCAGAAGTCGCGGATGTTGATGGCGCGAAGCGGCGCGGCAAAGTTTTTCGGCAGCTGGAAGCCGAGCAGCATGGCCAAACCGATGACCAAATCCGAGTAGCCGGAAAAGTCGAAAAAGAGTTGGAAGGTGTAGCCATAAATCGCAGACAACACGCCCCAGCCGTCGAACTGGGCCGGATTTTCAAAAACAGGCGATACCCAGCCTTCCGCCAATACGCCGGCAAGCCACCATTTTTTAGCAATGCCCAACACAATCAGGCCGACCGCCAACGCCGGATAAATCAGCTGGCGTGCCTGTTTGGTGCGGATTTGCGCCAATGCGCCCGCCTGTTCGCCGTCTATGCTTTTAAAAGCGGCCGCACGGATAATCGGGCCGGATGTGATGGTGGGGAAGAAGCTCAGATGCAGTAGGAGCTCGTGCCATTCAAAACGCTCTCCCTTAGGCTCGCGGTAGCAATACACCAAGTAAGCCAGCGATTGGAAAGTGTAATAAGACAAGCCCAAAGGCAAAATAATGTCGATGACGGCGCTTTGCCCTGTATATTGCTGAATAATCGGGCGGAAAAAGTCGAAATATTTGAAGAAACACAAAACAGTCAATGCCGCCGAAATACCGCAACCCAGCCAAAATTTGCGGATATTCTCGTTTTCAGAAAACATCAGCACGCTGATCAGGTAAACCACAGACGAGTAAACCAAAATCAGCGCGGCAAAAATGGGGTCGATACGGTAAAGCCAGCCCAGCCCGGCAACCAAAAGTAAAACGTTTTGAACTTGCGGCAAACGTGCAAATGCCCAGTACAAGGGTAAAAATACGATAAAGAATACCGCAAATTCAATAGACAGCAACGGCATGACAATTCCTTGATGTGTTTAAACTTTCAAACTTTTCGATTGATTGTTATTTTTTGGCGTTAAGTTTGGCACGGATAATTTCGACTACCGCGGGTAAAATCGAAATCACGATGATTGCCGCCATGACTAAGCCCAGATTGTTTTTGACGACGGGGATATTGGCGAAGAAGTAGCCTGCATAGGAAAACAACAATACCCACAACACTGCGCCGATAATGTTGTAACGGATAAACGTCCCGTAGTGCATATCGCCCATACCGGCGACAAATGGCGCAAACGTCCGCACAATCGGCACAAAGCGCGCAATGATAATGGTTTTGCCGCCGTGTTTTTCATAGAACGCATGGGTTTTTTCCAAATACGAACGGCGGAAAATTTTGGAATAAGGATTGGCAAACAGTTTTTGTCCAAAATACTTGCCAATCATAAAATTGGCCGCATCGCCTAAAATGGCGGCCGCTAAGAGCAGCAATACCATGACGTGGATGTTCATGCCACCGATGGCCGCAATACCGCCGGCGGCAAACAGCAGCGAGTCGCCGGGCAAAAATGGCGTTACAACCAAACCGGTTTCGCAGAAAATTACAACAAACAAAATCGCGTAAATCCACGGGCCGTATTGGGTGGAGAGGTGGACAAGGTGTTGGTCGATATGGAGGATGAAATCGATAATGGTAGAAATCACTAGGGTTCCCAAATAAAAAGGCCGTCTGAAAAAGAACAGACAAATGTTTCGGCGAGAAGTTCGACATTGTAAAACCAAAGCGGAATAAAACCAATGCCGTAAGCTGTTTAGAAGTGCAGATATGTTGCAGGTATAGGCTTCAGACGGCCTTTATCCTTGATGGTGGACGGCAAAACAACGTAAAATAAAGCCGATTTCAACCTAACCGGTGCGCCTTTGTGAACCAGCTCATCTTTGATTTTGCCAGCCATGATTATCCCGGCTTCGACAAATTTCTGGGAACAGAAAATGCCGAGCTGGTGTATGTGTTGCAGCACAAACATGGGCAATTTATCTATGTTTGGGGCGAAGAGGGCGCAGGCAAAAGCCATCTCTTGCAGGCATGGGTCGCCCAGGCACTCGATGCCGGACGAAATGCCCTCTATATTGACGCCGCCGCCACGCCGCTGACAGAAGCTGCGCTGGATGCAGAATATCTTGCCATTGACCAAATCGAAAAGCTTAATAATGAAGAACAGGCTTTACTGTTTGCCATCTTCAACCGCTTCCGCAACAGCGGCAAAGGCTTTTTGCTTTTGAGTTCCGAATATACGCCGCAGCAGCTCGTTATCCGCGAAGACCTGCGCACACGCATGGCGTATTGCTTGGTTTACGAAGTCAAACCGTTGACCGACCGGGAAAAAATCGATGCGCTCGTCAGCATGGCGGCTGCCCGTCAGGTAACTATCGATCCGGAAATTTTCGAATACCTGATGAACCATTGGCGGCGTGATATGGACAGCCTGATGCAAATGCTCGATACCCTCGACAACTACGCTGTTATGATGGGCAAGCGCATTACTTTGCCGCTTTTGCGCCAGCTTTTAAAACAACAGGAAACCCAATGAAAAACCTTGCCATTTTCGACCTCGACAATACCTTGATCAATACCGATTCGGATCACTCCTGGCCGCAATACCTGATTAAAAAAGGCATAGTCGATGCGGCTGAAACCGAGGCGCAAAATGAAAAGTTCTATCAAGACTATCAAAACGGTTGTCTTGATATTGATGCTTTCCTCAAATTCCATCTCGCGCCTTTGGCCCGATTCAGCAAGGAAGAATTGGCTGAGTTTCATCGCGAGTTTATGGCCGAATATATTGTTCCGCATATTTCTCCGATGCAGCGTATGCTGGTGCAAAGCCATCAAATGGCGGGCGATGAAATGTTGGTTATTTCTTCGACCAACGAATTCATCATTACTCCAATCTGCCACCTTTTCGGTATTCACAACGTTATCGGCACGCAGCTTGAAACCGGCGAAGACGGCCGCTATACCGGCAACTATGTTGGTACGCCCAGCCTGAAAGAAGGCAAAATTACCCGGTTAAAACAATGGCTTGCCGAGCACGGCGAGACCTTTGAAAGCTACGGCAAGGTTTATTTTTACAGCGACTCCAAAAACGACTTGCCGCTGTTGCGTATCGTGGACGAACCTGTCGCTGTCAATCCAGATGCCGAGCTGGAAAAAGAAGCCAAAGCAAAAGGTTGGCCAATTTTGAATTTCAAATAACGATCAATCAGGCCGTCTGAAATATTTAACCTAACCACAACCCTAATAAGGACTAAAACATGAAAACGACTAAACTCCTCGCCTCAGCCCTGTTGTTTGCCGCTGTATTCGGTACCGCACAAGCAGCCGATACCGAAACTCTGGAAGCCATGAAAGCGCAAAACGGCAGCGTTAAAACCGTTTTGATGGATGTTTTCACAACTCCTGCCGGCAACGTTGACCGCGTGAATATCATTCAATCCAGCGGCAATCCTGAAATGGACGAACGCGCAGTGAAAAGCGTTTCCAAATATCCTTATCCGAAACGCAAAACCGCATCTAAATACCAACACACCGTTACTTTTGAAACCAATGTTGAAGTAATCAACAACTGATTCGGACGCGAGGCCGTTTGAAAACAGAAGGCGTTTTGATTGGGAAATTCCCTCTCAAAACGCCGTTTTATTCTTTAAACAAGTATAACCAAAATTGCCGTAAAACCACACGCTCCGGTGCTATACTAAAACAAATAAACCGCTTCATCACACATCATGTCTCCCCGTCCAGTTACCATTACTTCCTACAATATGCACAAAGGCATGTCTGCGCTCAACCGCAAAGTGCAGGTTAACCGCATGGCTGACGCGCTGGGTGCATTGGGTTCGGATGTTTTGTTTTTACAAGAAGTCCAAGGACAACATCTCAACAGAAGCCGCCGTACCGACTTTCCCGATGCGCCGCATTACGACATCATCGGCGACAGCCTCGATTATCATCGCAGCTACGGCAAAAATGCCGTCTATCCTAAACGACACCACGGCAACGCCATTCTCAGCCGCCTGCCGCTGAAAACGGAAAACAACCTCGACATCAGCGTCAACAAACTCGAACAGCGCGGCCTGTTGCATTGCGAGGTCGTGCCCGAAGGTTGGGAAGACCCGCTGGTGTGTCTGTGCGTCCACCTCAATCTGCGCGAACCTGACCGCCTCAAACAATACCGCGCCATCAGCGACTATGTCGACCGCCACATCAACCCTGACAGCCCCTTGATTATTGCCGGTGATTTTAATGACTGGCGGCAAAAATCAGCGCGTGAGCTGGGCAGGGCATTAGATTTGAACGAAGTATTTGTTGATAATACAGGCAAACGTCCCAAAACCTTCCCCTCGCGCCTGCCTATCCTCAGCCTCGACCGGATTTATACGCGCAATCTTGATGTTATCGATTCTGAAATCCACAACAGTAAAGACTGGCAGCATTTGTCAGATCATCTGCCGTTGAGTGTAACAGTTAGACCGCATCGTAAAATGGATATGAAATTAGATAGAAAAATGTAAGACTGAAATCTTTTTTAAAGCACTATTGGTGGTAATGTATTAAAAAGTTTTTTTACTTAGATATTTGAGACAAAAACAGGCCGTCTGAAACGTTTCAGACGGCCTGTTTTAAGTTTATAAAAAAGCGCAAACCTTTTTATATCAAAAGTTTGCGCTTTAAATCTGGTGGAGGCGGGGGGAATCGAACCCCCGTCCGAAAGTCCTCTACAGAGCGTTCTACATACTTAGTTGTGTCTATTTAGAATCTCGTCCCCATCATGCCGACCAACAGGCCTTCAGGGAACCAGTTACCTTAAATCTCGTTTCCTGCCAAGTAACCCGACAGAAAACCAGTCAATGTAGAATGACGTTGCGGTAGCTTGCGCTACACAGCCCATTGACCAACTGCTGCAACGGCAGGCCTTAAGCGGCCAGTGCGTAAGTTTCGTCGTTTGCGACTATTTTGATTCAGTGTTTAACGGGAAATCTGAGACCCCGGTATGCCCGCATCTGCTTTGCAACCCCCGTCGAAACCAAGATCGCCCCCAGATAGGAAGGGTTGATTATACGCATGTCGGCAGGCTTTGCCAAGTTGCTGTTTGATGAAAAAGGCCGTCTGAACAGCGGTTTGCTTTTTCAGACGGCCTCTTTGTTTAGGTTTATTGACGGTAGTTTTGCAGGAAGCGTTCGAGTTTGCCCATGGCCTCTTCAATTTGATGAACGGGCGGCAGGGTAACGATACGGAAGTGGTCGGGGCGTATCCAGTTGAAGCCTGTACCTTGGACGAACAGGACTTTTTCACGTACGAGTAAGTCGTAGATGAATTTCATGTCGTCGTGGATACTGTACATTTCGGTATCGATTTTGGGGAACATATACAATGCGCCCATGGGTTTGACGCAGGATATGCCCGGAATCTGGTTGACCAGTTCCCATGCTTTGTTGCGTTGCTCGAGCAGGCGGCCGCCGGGGAGGAGGAATTCGTTGATGCTTTGGTATCCGCCTAAGGCCGTCTGAATGGCGTGTTGCATGGGTGTGGTGGCACAAAGGCGCATAGACGAGAGCATGTCCAAGCCTTCGATATAGCCTTTTGCATGATGTTTCGGGCCGTTAAGTATCATCCAGCCTTGACGGAATCCGGCAACGCGGTAGGCTTTTGAGAGGCCGTTGAATGTCACGGTCAGGAGGTCGGGGGCGAGCGCGGCGATATGGTGGTGTACGGCGTCGTCGTAGAGGATTTTGTCGTAAATTTCGTCGGCAAAAATAATCAGGCCGTGTTTGCGTGCCAATTCGGCGATTTCGAGCAGGATTTCTTTGCTGTACACCGCGCCTGTCGGGTTGTTGGGGTTGATGACGACGATGGCTTTGGTTTTAGGCGTAATTTTGGCTTCCATGTCGGCCAGGTTGGGGAACCAGTTGTTTTCTTCGTCGCATAGATAATGGCGGACGGTACCGCCTGCCAGTGTTGCGGCGGCGGTCCACAAAGGATAGTCCGGTGCGGGAATCAGGATTTCGTCGCCGTCGTTGAGCAGCGCCTGCATGGACATGGTAATCAGTTCGGAGACGCCGTTGCCGATGTAAACGTCGTTGACGGTAACGTCGAGCAGTCCTTTGGTTTGGTAGTAGTGGACGATGGCTTTGCGTGCGGAGTAAAGGCCTTTGGAGTCGCAATAGCCTTGAGAAGTGGGCAGGTTGCGGATGACGTCAACCAAGATTTCGTCAGGCGCTTCAAAGCCGAACGGAGCCGGATTGCCGATATTGAGCTTGAGGATTTTGTTGCCTTCTTCTTCCAGTTGCAGGGCTTTTTTGTGAACTGGGCCGCGGATGTCGTAGCAAACGTGATCCAGTTTGGATGATTTGGGAAATTTCTCCATGATGTGTGTTCCGTAAAATTGTTAACAATGGGATAAATGTACTCTTTTTGCGGGTAAATTAAAAGGGTTTCAGACGGCCAAGGCTTACTTATTGCGCGCTTCGGCACGGCGAACCGTCACGCTTTTGCCGCCTATGCCCCAGTTGTCCATATCGATTTCGTCGATGACGACGACGGTTGTCTCAGGGTTTTTGTTGAGAACGCGTGAGAGTAATTCGGTAACGCCGCGGATTAATTCGGCTTTTTGCTCCGCGCTCGGGGCTTCGTTGCCGCCGGTTACTTTGATGTTGACGTAAGGCATGGCTTTTTCCTTTTAAAATAGCGTTCACATGTTATCTTATTTTTATCAGGCCGTCTGAAATTTGATTGCAGGATTTTTCATTGCTCATGACTGCTTTTACAAAGAATTAAGTTTTTTGGAATAGATTGTTTTTACAATGCGGTTTTATTTTGGATGGATATCGTCATGAACCGTTTTCTTCAGACTCTGATTGTGGCCGCACCGATGGTGATTGCCGCGCCTTATGTGGCGGCGGAAACGCATCCGGCGCAAAAGCAGATGCAGCAGAACATTGATGCCGTGTTGAAAATTGCACGCAATACGTCTTTGACAGAGGCGCAACGCGTGAAACAGGTTGAGCAGTATGCCGACCGTTATCTGGATTATGAGCGTATTTCGGCTTTGGCCGTCGGCGCGCCATGGCGTGAATTTTCTGCCAAACAGAAAACCGATTTTATCCGTGCATTCAAAGACATGGTCATTGCGATGTACTCGCATTCTGCACTGATTGGTGCGGCGGATGCAAATGTGCGCCTGTTGCCGAAGATGACGGCAAACGGTAATAAGTTTGACGTTTTCTCGGAAATTCAAACCAAAAAAGGTACGAAGTATGAAGTGGCTTACCAGCTTTACCAAAGTGGCGGTGTGTATAAGATTTACAACATCCGCGTGGACGGTACCAGCTTGGTAACGGTATACCGCAATCAATTTGGCGAGCTGATTAAGAGCAAAGGCATTGACGGTACGATTGCCACTGTCGAAGCCAAGGGCTTGAAGAAACAATAAGGCAGATTGATAAAAGGCCGTCTGAAACTTGTTTCAGACGGCCTTTTTGTATTACGGGTTGATTAGGCGCGTTTGCGGAATTCGCCGGTACGGGTATCGATTTCGATTTTGTCGCCGTTTTCGATGTAAGACATCACTTGGATTTCAGTGCCGCCGACCAGACGTGCGGTTTTCATCACTTTGCCGGAAGTATCGCCTTTAACGGCAGGCTCGGTGTATTCAACTTCGCGAACGATGATGGTAGGCAATTCTACGGAAATTGGGTTGCCTTCGTAGAAAGTAACTTCGCATTGGTCTTCCATGCCGTCAACGATGAATTTCAACGCGTCGCCGATGTTGTCGGCTTCGATTTCGTATTGGTTGAATTCTTCGTCCATGAAGACGTACATTGGGTCGGCAAAGTAGCTGTAAGTACAGTTTTTGCGGGACAGGATTACGACGTCGAATTTGTCGTCGGCTTTGTAAATGGTTTCAGTAGCGGCACCGGTCAGCAGGTTTTTCAGTTTCATGCTGACTTTGGCGGAAGAGCGGCCGCCTTTGATGTATTCGGTTTTTTGAACGACCATAGGATCGTTGCCGACCATGAATACGTTGCCGGCGCGCAGTTCTTGTGCTGTTTTCATTGTGGTTTTCCAATCAAATCGGTTGTAATAAAACGCGCTATTTTAGCGTATTTTTTTGTGCTTTGAAATAAAGGCGGCAAGTTTTTCGACGGCACTTTTTTGGGCAAAAAGTCCGTCCCGCCATTTTGCCGCGCTTTGGCGCCATTCGTTTTGATGTGCCGTCAGGGTTTGCCATGCCTGCAGGCGTTGGTTGTCGCTGAGTGCTTCGCCGTTGTTGAGCTCGTCGGAAAGGAGGCGGTGTGCCGTGGCGACAACATCCGGATAAACTTGATGCGCTTTGTCCCAAAACGCGTGCAGCTTGTCGAGATGGATATTTTCTTCTTGCGGATAGATGTGCCAAAAGAAAGGTTTTCCGGCGAGCTGGGCGCGAACAAAGCTGTCTTCGCCGCGTATGACGGCGCCGTCGGCAAGGTTGAGCAGTTTATCGAAGTCTTGTTGGGCAACGAAAGGGATTTTGATCAGGGTAATGTGTCCGCTCTGATACACATCGCCGTCTTCAAGCAGGGCGTTTTGCGGCACTAGGCCGCTGTTTTTCAGGCTGGCGATGATTTGTGTACCTGCAAGCAGCAAGGTAATGGGTTGGCCGGCCTGTTGCCACATGGTTAGCCATTTTGCCCAAATATCGCTTTGATAGCCGAAAAGCAGCCATTCGGACGCGTTTTTTGCGGGAAGTTTGAGTTGTCGGCGTAAGGTTTCCGTATCAAAGCGGGCAGATTCGGCGTAATCGTGTTCGCGCAGCAGGCCGCCGCTTTTTTCGCTGAAACCCATAAACCAAAAATATTTCTGTATGCCGCCGGCTTGGAGTGAGGGCATTAAGTGCAACCTCTCGTTGCTGTCTTCCGCGCTGAGGTATTCCCAGTTGAGCCAAAGAGGTCGGTGTCGGCGGATAATGGATTGAACGTTGTCAGGCAGTTCGCATGCGAAAGTTTCGATGACGATGTCGGGAGTAGGGGCGGTATCGGTATCTTCGGCATGGTCGGCTTGCCAAGCGTGAATGCCGATGCCTTGATGGATATTGGGAATCGAGGCCAAATCAGGGCAGAGTGCCTGAAGGGACGGAAAATCGTCTGTCCATAAATGCACTTGCCAGCCGAGTTCGCGTTGCAAAACACGCGCCAGCCGCCATGAAACGCCGATGTCGCCGAAGTTGTCGATGACGTTGCAGAAAATCCAGCAGGTATAAGGTGGAGTTGTGTTCATGGAAAAATATGCCCAAGGCCGTCTGAAAACATCAGAATGCGCCGAAATAGTGGAACAAATAAACAATCAGCAAAACAATCGGGATAAACATCCATATGCTTTGCCGTTTCAATTCGGGCTCTTGTTTGAGGTGGTGTTTGATGACGTCAAAGAGGACGAATTTGAATAGGAACGTGGCTTCGCAGGCAAGGATGATGCCGTTGATGAGGTGTTGCGTTTTGTCTTCGGGCGGGTTGAGGGCAAACCACAAAAGGGTGGCAAGCGGAATCAGGCAGACGGCGAGCCAGCGCAGAAGGATGGGTTTGGGCATGGTGTGTGTGCAAGAAATAAAAGAAACATTATACCCTGTCGTCTTTCAGACAAGTGCAAATCAGGCTATCATTCGGTTTATTTGAAGCGAACATTTATCCCTATGCAAACCCAAGCCATCATCCGCCATATCGTTCAATGGCTCAAAGATTACGCCGAGCAGGCGCGTGCCAAAGGTTTTGTCGTCGGCGTATCCGGCGGCATCGATTCTGCCGTGGTTTCCACCCTTGCCGCGCAAACCGGTTTGTCGGTTTTGTTGTTGGAAATGCCGATTCGTCAGAAATCCGACCAAGTCAACCGCGCACAAGAACACATGGGCCGTCTGAAACAGCGTTATCCCAATGTAAAAGCGCAAAGCGTTGATTTGACTCCGGCGTTCGATACGTTTGCCGATACCGTTGACGTCAGCGAAACCGAATTTCCCAACAAACAGCTGGCACTGGCCAATGCACGCAGCCGCCTTCGCATGACGACGCTTTATTATTACGGCCAGCTGTATGGTTTGCTGGTGGCGGGGACGGGCAACAAAATTGAAGATTTCGGCGTCGGTTTCTTCACCAAATACGGCGACGGCGGCGTGGACATCAGCCCGATTGCCGATTTGACCAAGACTCAAGTGTACGCGCTGGCAGCCGAGCTGGACGTATCGGAAGACATTCAAAAAGCCGTGCCGACAGACGGCCTTTGGGATACCGAGCGTACCGATGAAGAGCAAATGGGCGCATCTTATCCCGAACTCGAATGGGCGATGAGCGTGTACGGCAGCCACAAGCCTGAAGATTTTGAGGGTAGGCAGCGCGAAGTTTTGGCAATCTATACCCGATTGCACAAAGCCATGCAGCACAAAGTCAATCCGATTCCGGTTTGCAAGATTCCGGAAGAATTGTTTTAAGTTTGAACATCAAAAGGCCGTCTGAAAACGCTGGATTAAGGTTTTCAGACGGCCTTTTATATTTTATTTCAATAAGAATTGGGAATATGCTTGAAAAACAGCATCATTAGATACCAAAACAGCGTCGCGACTGCCGCGCCCAGCAATACCCACGCGCTGATTTTGGCGATTTCCCGAATGGTGCGCTTTTGTTGGCGGCTGAACAGACGGTTCACAATCAATGCCGCGATGGCGCAAAAGAAAAAAAATCGCAAAAGCCTGCCTATCATTCCACATCCTCCCAAAAATATTGCCTCTAAATTAGGGCAGGCCGTCTGAAGCCTCATGCACAAAACAAAAACGAAACGTTATAATACCCCTTTTGCCGCATCACTTGGAAATTACAAATGACAACAAATGCCTCAGTGGGCATTGTAACGCCCCGGAAAATTCCGTTTGACACACCGCTTGCTCTGGAAAACGGCAAAACCTTACCCCGTTTCGACCTGATGATTGAAACCTACGGCACGCTCAATGCCGACAAAAGCAATGCCGTCCTTATCTGCCACGCCTTATCAGGCAATCATCATGTTGCCGGCAAGCACAGTGCGGAGGATAAATACGCCGGTTGGTGGGACAATATGGTCGGCCCCGGCAAACCCATCGATACCGAACGCTTTTTTGTGGTCGGTTTGAACAACTTGGGCGGTTGCGACGGCAGCACCGGCCCTTTGTCCGAGAATCCTGAAACCGGCCGCGAATATGGTGCGGATTTTCCGGTTGTAACCGTCAAAGACTGGGTGAAGTCCCAAGCCATGCTTGCTGATTATCTCGGCATCCAAAAATGGGCGGCCGTTGTCGGCGGCAGCTTGGGCGGCATGCAGGCATTGCAATGGACGATTTCTTTGCCCGAACGCGTTGCCCACGCGCTCGTTATCGCTTCCGCGCCTAAACTTTCCACCCAAAACATCGCGTTTAACGATGTTGCCCGCCAGGCGATTTTGACCGATCCCGATTTCCACGAAGGTAATTACCGCAGCCATCATACCGTTCCTTCACGCGGTTTGCGTATCGCGCGCATGATGGGGCACATTACCTATCTTGCCGAAGACGGTTTGGGTAAAAAATTCGGCCGCATTTTAAAATCAGATGGCTATCAGTATGGCTACGGCGTTGAATTTGAAGTGGAATCTTATCTGCGCTATCAAGGCGACAAGTTTGTCGGCCGTTTTGATGCCAATACTTATCTGCTGATGACCAAGGCGCTTGACTACTTCGACCCGGCCGCCGATTACGGCCACAACCTCACGCGCGCTGTGGAAAATGTGCAGGCCAAATTCTTTGTTGCCAGCTTCAGTACCGACTGGCGCTTCTCGCCGCAACGTTCGCATGAATTGGTCAAGGCATTAATCGCCGCGCAAAAATCCGTGCAGTACATTGAAGTCAAATCCAATCACGGCCACGATGCTTTCTTGATGGAAGACGAAGCCTATATCCGCGCGGTTACCGCTTACATGAACAACGTTTACAAGGACTGCCAATAATGAATCTGCGCGACGATTTGCAACTCATTTACGATTGGATACCCGAAGGCAGCCGCGTACTCGATTTAGGTTGCGGCGACGGCGAGCTGCTGGCCGCGTTGGTAGCGCATAAAAACTGCGCCGGTTACGGCATTGAAATCGATACCGACAGCGTGATTGCCGCCATGACCCGCGGTGTAAATGTTATTCAGGCCGACTTGGAAGAGGGCTTGGCGGCATTTGGCGATCAAAGCTTTGATGTGATTGTCTTGAGCCAAACCATTCAAGCCATGCAGAACACGGAAAAAATCCTGCGCTGCCTGATGCGCGTGGCCAAACAGGCCATCGTTAGCTTCCCTAACTTTGGTTACTGGCGCAACCGTTTTCAAATCGCCGTCGGCGGCCATATGCCGGTTTCCGAGCGCATGCCGTATCATTGGTACGATACGCCCAATATCCATTGGTGTACCCTCAAAGACTTTGATTTGCTGTGTGCCAAAAACAAAATCCGCGTGCTTGAGCGTGCGGTCATGACGGGTAACCGACAGGTCAAACATCTGCCGAACTTATTAGGCAGCCTGGCGTTTTACCGCGTGGGTTGATGCGGTGATTAATAAAGGCCGTCTGAACATGTCATCACGAAAGCATAGCTTTTGCGGATACCTGTTCAGACGGCCTTTTATTGTTCAAGCCGGTTTAAGCCTGTTTCAATTTTTCCAACAAGGCCAAACTGCCGGCATCGACCAGGCGGTAGGTTTCATCAAAGTCGCCTGTGTACCACGGATCGGGAACGTGGTTGTATCCTGAGTCGGGGATAAGGTCGGTCAGTTTGAAGATTTTGCCGGGGTGAAAACCGAGCTGTTTTTCGGTTTCTCTGAGGTTGTTGTCGTCCATCACGATGATGTAGTCGAAATGATCGGCATCGCTGGGTTTGATTTTGCTGCTGGTAAAGCCTGACGGGTCGATGCCGTGTTGTTTGAGCACGCGGCGCGTGCCTTCGTGCATGTTTTCTCCGTCGTGCCAGCCTGACGTGCCTGCGCTGGCTGTGATGACGGCATTGCCCATGCCTGCTTCGCGGGCGCGGTGGCGCAGGACGTATTCGGCCATGGGGGAGCGGCAGATGTTGCCGAGGCAGACGAAAAGGATTTTGTGGGTTTTCATGTTTGTGAAAATGAGCGGTAAGGTTTGAAAATCCATGCAACACGCTGAACCGTTTTCAGACGGCCTTGCGTGTTGCATTTTCAATTTAGTTTACATTGCTGAAGAAAGGATTATGGCCTTCCAGTTTCAACGCTTGGGCATAAGTCGGGATGTTTTCGTTTTCGCCCAATGGGTTGTGCAGCAGGTAGAGGTGCTCGATGCGGCATTCGGCCATCAGGTCGAGGAAGTTTTGCTGAACGATGGCGATATTGTCGGTTGAAGCCAGCTCCCAAGTGAAGGTCTGCGGAACGATTTCAAACGCGCTGTCGGTCGCGTTGAAGCTGAACTGGAGCTTGCCGTCCGCCTTGGCTGCGGCAACAACGCCGACGCGCGGGCTTTGCATGCGGATGGCGCGGATGGCGTTGGTAGCAAAAACGTCCATGGCCATGCGTTGGCGGGTGTGGCTGCCTTCGGTCAGGGCGTCAAGCGGCGTATTGGGCGAGAGCGGGTTGGTGAAGAGGGTAACGCCGTCGAGGGCGAGATGCTCTTGCCAAACCTGCATCAGCGGCAGGCCTGCCTGTTGCAGGTTGAGGCCCAAGGCCGTCTGAATGCTTTTATCGCCGTAGCCCAGCGCGTAAACAACATGGACGGATTGGCCTTCGGGCAGCGCCAATGGTTTGTATTCGAATTTTTGCAGGAATGCGCCTGCCGCTTCATCATTTTGCTTGGCTTGGAACCATTCGCCCGGGGTAACGCTGCTCAAGTCGGTCGATTGGACGAGGTAGGGCAGCCATTGCGTGTTTTGCGTGAGGGCGCGCAGGTTGGGGTAGTTTTGCAGGCAGGCGAAGAGGGATTCGGTAGGCAGCGTGAGCGGCAGGGTTTGTTCTTTTTTGCAACCGGCTACCAAAACGACAGGCAGGGCAAACCATTGGGCTTCGTTATCGTTTTCTGCCTTCAGGACTTCGCCCACGCTTTGAATCAGGCTGGTGTAAGTGCCGACATCGGGCGCCATGGTCATCGCCAATGAAAGGTTGATGTAATGGTTTTGACTGAGCATGGTGCGGATTTCGGTTTGCAGTTGGCCGGCCGAAAGCTTGCGTGATGCGGAGGAGGAGTTGTGCGCCAGCTGATAGGCATTGAGCAGAAGATGGTTTTTGATAGGGCTTTGCGGATAAGGGCGGGTATCGGGAAGAACAAAGGTTTTCATGGCGGTTTGAAGTGTTGTGTTGTAAGTGTGGCGATTATAGCAATTTAGTCGGTTGGTGTGCTTGTTAATACATGAAATTCAAATGACGGCAGGGTGTACGCTTCATTTTTATGCAGTTTCAGTGTCGGTATTTTGAGGCTGAAGAGGATGGTGCCCGATGTGTTATAATTCATGACCAAACATAATTCAGAAAGGAACAAAATCATGCGCTTGCTTCATACTATGCTGCGTGTCGGCAATCTCGAACGCTCTTTGGATTTTTATCAAAACGTATTGAACATGCAATTGCTGCGCCGCCGCGATTATCCTGAAGGCCGTTTTACTTTGGCTTTTGTCGGTTATGGCGATGAGGCGGACCATACTGTTTTGGAACTGACCCACAACTGGGATACCGAGTCTTACGACTTGGGCGATGCTTACGGCCATATCGCGATTGAAGTCGATGATGCTTACGCTGCGTGCGAACGTGTCAAAGAAAAGGGCGGTAAAGTGGTACGCGAAGCCGGCCCGATGAAACACGGCACGACTGTGATTGCGTTTGTCGAAGATCCGGACGGCTACAAAATCGAATTTATTCAAAAGAAAAGCGGTAGCGATTCGGTGCAATATTCATCTTAAGGCATAAGATAATGGAAAAGGCCGTCTGAACATTCAGACGGCCTTTTGTTTGATCAGCCCAACTGTTTTTGCTTTTCGCTCAACAGGGCGTGTACTTGAAGCGCGGTAGCGTAGCGGTCTTCTCCCGCTTCAATCGGATCGAGGAAATGCAGCTCGACCGTGCTGGAAGGCTGGCTGATGACCATGCAGATAGATTGCCAGAGGCTGATGTCGCCGTAGTAGGCGGTGTGCGGATTGGGGCTGCTGCCGTCCGGATTCGGATAGCGGCAGAGTGCCGGAATAATCGGTACGCCTGCATCGTAGGCCGTCTGAAAAAAGCTGGGTTTGAACGGCAGGATTTCACGGCCTTCGGTACTGGTGCCTTCGGGGAAAATGGTGACGGTATCGCCGTTTTTCAGCGCTTCGGTCACGCCGGCGATTTTGGCGGAGTTGCCTTTGATGCCGCGGTTGCGCGAGACGTAAACCGTTTGCGCCTGTGTGGCGAGATAACCGACCACCGGCCATTTGGCCACATCGTCTTTAGCCACGAAACGGCCGGGGAATGCGCCGTTGACTGCCATAATATCCAACCATGAAATATGGTTGCTGATAAGCATTTGGCCGCTGCCTTCTTGCGGCGGCGTGCCGAAAGTTTGCAGTTTCATGCCGCAGGAAGCGAGCACGCGCAGCGACCATAATTGGATCGCACGCAGTTTGCGTTTGCTGCTGTAAAAGGGAAACAGAAAAAACATTTCGGCCATGCCGTACAAAAGGCAGCCGGCAATGCAAAGGAGGCGGAAGATAAAACGGATTTTGGCGGTCATTGTGTGTGTTTTTATAAAAGATGAGGCAGGCCGTCTGAAGTTTCAGACGGCCTTTTATTATGAATCGGTTTTAGGGGCGAAACGCTGCAAGTAGCGGTCGGAAAGGTGGCTGATGTCCATCATGATCAGCACATCCGCGCAGTTAAACGCTTCATCGACGCAAGGTTCGCCGCAGAACCACGCGCCTGCTTTGAGATAGCCTTTGATCAGTGCAGGCACGGGCGGATTTTCAGACGGCGTGATGCTGTCCCATTTGAGCGGATTGAGCGGTTTGACGCGCCATTGTTCCGGAGCGAGGTATTTGCCTTTCAAGGCATGATACAGGCCGGCCGCATCGCTGCCGCCGTCGCGCATTTCGATACTGCCGCAACCAATCATAAAGCGCAGGTTTTCGTCTTTCATGAATTTGACCAAGCCGGTCCACAACAGCATGACCAAGCCGCCGTTGCGGTAGTCCGGGTGGGTGCAGGCGCGGCCGAGTTCGACGGTTTGCGGCAGGATGTCTTTCAAAGGCTCAAGGTCGAATTCATGCTCGCTGTACCAGCCGCCGACTTTTTTTGCGGTTTCTTCGGTAATCAGGCGGTAGCAGCCGATAACTTCGCCGGTTGCATCGTCAAACGCGAGCAGGTGGTGGCAATGCTCATCATAAGGATCGACATCGCGGCCGTCATTGCTTTCGATTTCCGCACCCAATTCTTGGGCAAAAACCTGATAGCGCAATCTTTGGGCGGCTTCGATTTCAGCTTGGGTTTCTGCAAGGCGTACGCTCAGGCCGATTTTGGGGCCCGTTTGATTGAAACGGCTGGGGGACATGATGTTTCCTGTTTGAAGAAAATGGCTGATTATAGCGGATATACGGACAGATTTATATTGGTTTGCTTTGCGGTAGGGCAAATTATGTCGGGTTGTTGGAAAAAGGCTTCAGGCCGTCTGAATTTGGCATGCCAAGCGGTAGAAGCGTAAAATCAACGTTTTTGCCGCTTTTTTTGTTATGGAAACCTCTTTTCTGCTTGCCGGAAAAATTACCGAGCTGACGTTGATTGTTTTGATGGGCGTGGCTTTGGTGAAGGCCGGGCTGTTGAAATCGGAAAATAGCTACACGCTCTCCGTCATCGCGCTTTACCTAATCAGCCCGTCTGTCATGATTCATGCTTTTCAGATGGACAATACGCCGCAGATTATCGAAGGGCTGAAGCTTTCCGTTATGCTGGCGGTGTTTTTTCATGTGGTGTTGATTGTTTTGGGCAGGGTGTTTAAACACTTGTTCAAACTCGATGCGCTCGAACACGCGGCGACGGTGTACAGTAATTCGGGCAACCTGATTATTCCTTTGGTGATGTCGGTCTTTGGGCCGGAATGGGTGATTTACACCACTGGTTTTATCTTGGTACAGACGTTTTTGTTTTGGACGCATCTGCGCCTGTTGATTTGCGGTCGCGGCAATGTGGCTTGGAAAACCATTTTCACCAATATCAACATCTTATCCATGTTGGTCGGGCTGCTGATGTTTGCCTTTCAAATCAAGCTGCCGCACATTGTCGATAATACTTTAGCGACGGTGGGCAGTATGATTGGCCCGGTTGCCATGTTGGTGGCGGGTATGCTGCTGGCCTCTTTGCCGTTGCGTTCGATTGTGTGGACGCCGAGGCTTTATCTCGTTGCTTTTTTAAGGCTGATTTTGATTCCGGTATTATTGCTTTTCGCCGTTAAAGCCTGCGGTTTTGCCCATCATGATGCGCATGCGGATACGGTTGTGTTAATCAGCTTTTTGGCAACGACTTCGCCTGCCGCTTCGACAGTTACCCAAATGGCGGTTGTTTACGGCAAAAATGCCCAAAAAGCCAGTGCGATTTATGGGCTGACGACCTTGCTTTGTGTGGTAACCATGCCGGTAATGATTGCCTTATATCGTTGGATTATTTAAGAAAAGGGCAGGCCGTCTGAAACTTTGACTTTATGTTTCAGACGGCCTGTTTGGTATTTTGATTTTGAAAATAACTTTTATTATCAATTAATTAAGCAATTAAAAAACTATACAAAGCCGCAAGCAGCGTGTATCCTTATGCCTAACATTCATCCAATATCAATCTTTAAAGGAACACAGCCATGACCGACTTGACCGTTTGGGAAACCGCACCTTTCAATTCCACCATCGACCATATCTTGCAGCGTTACCACAATGTCCACCGCGCCCAGTTTGAAGAGTTGGTTCCGCTGGCGCAAAAAGTGGCGCAGGTTCATGCCGATACTTTCCCTGCCGAAGTGCCTGATTTGTTGGCCTATATGCAAAACGAGCTGTTGATGCACATGATGAAAGAGGAGCGCATGTTGTTCCCGATGATTAATCAGGGTGTGGGTCGCGGCGCGGCCATGCCCATCAGCGTGATGATGCATGAACACGAAGACCACGATCAGGCCATCGCGCGTTTGGAAGAATTGACCAATAATTTTGAGCTTCCCGAAGGCGCTTGCGGCAGCTGGACCCGTTTGTACGCATTGGCCAAAGAGATGGTGGACGATTTGAAAGACCACATCCATTTGGAAAATGAGATTTTGTTCCACCGCGTTTTGGCTTCTTAAAATTTGAGCTTAATCAAGGCCGTCTGAATGTTCAGACGGCCTGTTCTTTAATCCCTTGCTAAGTTAGTACAATAGTTCTAAAATTTTAATAAAGAAAGAAACAAAAATAAGCAGTAAGGGCACACATCCGTTTTTTTTGTTTACTTGAGAAGGAGTGTATGAATGAAACATTCTAAAGTTTTACTATCGGGTATTCTGTTTGCTGCCGTGACTGCATGCGCCCAAGCGACGGACGGTAGCTGGAGCGCCCTGCAGGATACGAAAACAGGTGTGCAGTCGCGACCTTATTATGAATTTGGCAATGTGGTTCAGAAGATTTCTTTTAAGAAAACCGGCAATCCGGAAAATGGTCTGAAAAAGCCTGTATTGACGGTGTATCGCCAAGGCAAGCTGTTGGGCGAAGCATATAATTTGGAAGCCTCTCATGGCAGCCCCTTGTTGCCAACCCTGTTTCTGGTAAACGGCAAGTCATTAAATGTAAATGACGGCAACGATAAAAAACAATTGGCTTCTGCGAAGAGAATCGATTTTTACGATTTCGGCCACGGCCGTATCGGCCACGCAGTCTTTACCGCGCCTAACGGCATCTGTCAGGATATGAAACATGGCAAAGGCGTTTCCTATAAGCTGGTTACCAACTATATTGATTTTCCGGATTATCCTTCGCCTGAAAATATCTTGATTATTACGGCGCAAGGCAAATATCTGCGGGACGAGTTCATATTGGATTCTACCGCGTCAAGGGTGACCAGTGCCAATAAAGAGTTTGCCAGAAAATATGGCGAAGCCCTGAAATCCAAAAATGGCCCTGAGACCAGGCATGTGAATATGGCCAATGCAGCCAGTGCGGAAAAAGGCAGACTGTTGGCTGATTATATCTGTCAGTAATCATATTAAAGGCCGTCTGAAATTCAGACGGCCTTTTTGAATCATGAATGCATCTCTTGTTCAAACGACAGCAGAATCTGTTTTACTTCGTCCGCTTCTTTGACGGCGCGGATACGGTCGAACAATACCTGCGCCTGTTCAAACTCTTTTTTCATCATGCCCAGCCATTGTTTCAAACGGGCAACCGGATATTTGTTGTTGGCCTCTTTGGCTAGGCATAAGTCGAAGAACTGGACTATCCATGAGGAGACTTCGGCAAAGTCGGTGTCTTTCACTGTTTCGTCGTTTTCATATTGCTTGATTTGCCGCGCCAAGTCTGGACGGATAACCGCGCCGCGCCCGAACATCACGCTGTCGCAGCCGCTGACGGTTTTAATATCGAGATAGTCTTGAAGGCTGAACACATCGCCGTTGGCAGTAACGGGAATACTGACTGCATCGCGGATTTTGCGCACCCATTCCCAATGAGCCGGCGGTTCGTAGCCTTCGACCTTGGTGCGCGCATGGACGGTCAACGCGCATGCGCCGCCGTTTTCAATCGCAGAAGCGCATTCCAATGCCAGACTTTTGTCTTCATAACCGAGCCGCATCTTGGCAGTCAGCGGAATGTGTTGCGGCAGGCGTTGGCGCAGGGTGCGGACGATGTGGTAAATCAAGTCAGGCTCTTTGAGCAAGACCGCGCCGCCTTTGTGTTTGTTGACCGTCGGCGCAGGGCAGCCGAAGTTGAGGTCGATTTTGTCCGCGCCGAAACGCACGGCTTCCAAAGCATTGACGGCCATGTTTTCCGCATCGCTGCCCAAAAGCTGGACAGTACAGGGCGTGCCGGCCGGCGTGCGGTTGGCATGGGCGATTTCGGGAACATATTTAAGCCAAGTGGCGCGTGAGTGGACCGTGTGCGTAATGCGGACAAATTCGCTGACGCATTCGTCAAATCCGCCGATGCGCGTCAACAGGTCGCGCATCACATCGTCTACCAGCCCCTGCATGGGGGCAAGAATAAGCTGCATGGGTCAGGCCGTCTGAAAAAAGGAGGACATATTGTAGCGGTATATCGGTTAAAATACAGCTTCCTTTTTCAGACGGCCTTTTTATGATGCACACAATTCCGGCAACCGCCGCCATGTTGGTAAAAAATTCAGAACGTTATCTTTCAGAAGTTTTGAGTGCGCTGAAAGACTTTGACGAAGTCCTGCTGTTGGACAACGGCTCAACCGACCGTACTTTTGAAATTGCCAAGGGTTTTTCCAATGTCAGCTATTACAAGCATGACTTTATCGGGTTTGGCCCGATGAAAAATCTGGCGGCTAGACTGGCACAAAACGATTGGATTTTCAGCATAGACAGCGATGAAGTGGCGGATGAGGCATTAATTGAATCCATTCGTGAGGCCGTTTTGGAAAATGAGAAGGAACATATTTTTTCGCTTTCTCGTCTGAACCATTACCACGGCAGACTGATTAAAGGCTGCGGCTGGTTTCCGGATATTATTCCGCGCCTTTATCATCGCAGATTTACCCGTTTTTCCGACCGTCAGGTGCATGAGTCTTTGGTGTTGCCGCAGGAAGCCAAGGTTAAACAACTCGATGGCCATCTGAAACATTATTCTTTTGAAAACGCCGAAGGGCTGATTCAGAAAATGCAGCAGTACAGCTCGCTGTATGCGGAAGAAAACCGCTTTAAGAAAGACAGTTCTCCGTTTAAGGCTTTGCTGCATGGCGGCGTATCGTTTGTGAAGAACTATCTGCTCAAGCGCGGTTTTGCCTATGGCGCGGACGGGCTGACGATTTCGGTGTCCAATGCTCAAGGTTCGTATTACAAATATGTCAAACTTTACGAGCGCAACCGCACGATAACCGTCTCCCTCATCATCACTACCTACAATCGTCCCGATGCTCTGGAGCTGGTGTTGAAATCGGCCTTATCGCAAACCCGTCTTCCGGATGAGATTATTGTCGCCGATGACGGCTCAAGGCAGGAAACCGCCGAAGTGGTCGATTTTATCCGCCGCAGGGCAAGTATTCCGGTCAAACATTCATGGCAGCCGGATAGGGGTTTTCGTGCCGCCGAATCGCGCAACCGTGCGCTGGCGCAGGCGAAAAGCGATTATATTGTGTTGATTGACGGCGATATGGTCTTGGATCCGTCTTTTATCGCCGATCATTTGAAGATTGCCCGCAAAGGCCGTCTGATACAGGGTTCCCGCGTGATTTTGACTGAGGATAAAACGCAGGATATTTTGGACGAAGGCGATTTGCCTGCCTTGTCTATGTTCAGCTCGGGAATAGAAAAACGGCTTTCCGCCCTGCGCTGCCGTTGTTTGGCCAAACTGGCAGGCCGCAAAGGCAACCGCAAACACAAAGGTATCAAAACTTGCAATATGGGCTTTTTCCGCAGCGATGCGCTGGCCGTCAACGGGTTTGACAATAACTTTGTCGGTTGGGGCAGGGAAGACAGCGAATTTGTCGCCCGTTGCTATCATAATGGGATGAAACGCCATAATTTGAAATTTGCCGGCATTGCGTACCACCTCTGGCACAATGAGGCGGAACGCGATTCCTTGCCGCAAAACGATGCTTTGTTGGAGGCAACCTTGTCGGAACGCAAAATCCGCTGTGTTCATGGCGTATCGGATTTTATAAAAGATGAAGAAGTAGCCGGAAAATAGCCTTATCATCTTTTTAAACCATAGAGGCCGTCTGAAAATTTTCAGACGGCCTCTTTTGTATTTTTAAAAACCTAGCGCTTAAATGAGAATATTATTTATTTGATGTAAATCAGTATGTATAGTTCGGTAAAGTATGGTTAGGAAAGAGGGTTTGCTCTATAATTTGACCGTTTGTAATTTTATTTCGGTTAATACCGGATTTTGGGAGTTGTGATGTCAACTATGTTTTTTATCCAGTTTGCCGTTGTGTTGCTGTGTATCCTGATTGGTGCGCAGGTTGGCGGTATTGGTTTGGGCGTGCTCGGCGGTATCGGCTTGGCCGTATTGTCTTTTGGTTTCCATCTTCAGCCAACCAGCCCGCCGATTGATGTGATGCTGATGATTATGGCGGTAGTGTCTGCCGCGGCGGCCATGCAGGCCAGCGGCGGTTTGGACTATATGATTAAGATTGCCACGCGCGTGTTGCACCGCAATCCGAAATACATCACCTTTATTGCACCGGCGGTAACATACACCTTTACCGTGTTGGCAGGTACAGGCCATGTGGCTTACTCGGTCTTGCCCGTGATTGCCGAAGTCAGCCGTCGCAATGGCATCCGTCCTTCCCGTCCGCTGACGATGGCGGTTATCGCTTCCCAATTTGCGATTGTCGCCAGCCCGATTGCCGCCGCGGTTGTTGCCTGCGTCACCATGCTTGAGCCGCAACATATCACGATGTCGGATGTGTTGAAAGTTACCGTTCCGTCCACGATTTTGGGTATCGGTTTGGCTTGCGTGTTTGTAAACAAACTGGGCAAAGAATTGAAAGACGATCCGCATTATCAGGCTTTGTTGAAAGACCCGAACTATGTGAAAGAATACATCGATGTGGAGGAGCAAAAAACCGATGTCGCCATTTCGCCGAAAGCCAAATTGTCGGTCGGTATTTTCTTGACTGCGGCATTGCTGGTGGTTGTGATGGGTGCGCTGCCTGAGCTGCGTCCTGCTTTTGAACACGATGGCGCGATCAAACCTATGGGCATGGCGCATACGATTGAAATTGTGATGTTGTCTGCTTCTGCGCTGATTATTTTGGCGTGTAAACCCAATGGCGATGCGATTACCCGAGGTTCGGTATTCCATGCCGGTATGCGTGCCGTGATTGCAGTGTTTGGCGTGGCTTGGTTGGGCGATACCTTGATGAACGGCCACTTGGCAGAAGTGGAATCGACCGTCAGCCATTTGGTTGAATCTGCACCGTGGACTTTTGCCTTTGCCTTGTTTATCTTGTCGGTATTGGTCAACAGCCAAGGCGCGACAGTAGCGACGCTGTTCCCAATCGCCATCAAACTGGGTATTCCTGCGCCCATCATTATCGGCACATTTGTCGCGGTAAACGGCTATTTCTTCATTCCAAACTATGGTCCGATTATTGCCGCTATCGACTTCGATACAACCGGCTCAACCAAAATCGGCAAATTCATCTTCAACCACAGCTTCATGATTCCGGGCTTGTTGAGCATGGCATTTAGTCTGGCGTTCGGTTTGTTGTTGGTTCAACTGTATTATTGATGGACTGAACAATGAAGGCCGTCTGAAATTTAATTTCAGACGGCCTTTTTGATATTGTTATTTGAGAGCTTAATTGCAGTATTTATTGACGTCGTTTTGGTATTGCTTAATCAGGCTGTCGCGATTGGCCAAGCGTGCGCTTTCGGCGACTTGGCGGTTGATTTTGGCGATTTTGCAGTTTTCCAGCTTGTTTTGGCGGTTTTGCTCTTCGATTTTTTTGTTGCGCTCTTCAATTTGTTTGTTTTGTTCCGCAACCTGTTCGTTGGGCTGCTCGGCAACCGGCTCAGATGCTGCAACAGCAGGCGCAACGGCAGGTTTGACGTTGTGCGTGCGGATGTTGACCACGCCGGAACGCTTCGGTTGCAGACGGTTTGGCGTATCGGAATAGCTGTTGCCCGATGCGCCTTTCCAAGTGTACACCTCGGCCGCGCCGGTCAGGGTGGCGGAAGAGAGAAGGGTTGCTATCAGACAGGTTTTGAGTACGGAAGATTTCATGGGTTTCCCTTATGTAAATGATGTTCTCATGCGGCTTATTTTACTTGAAACTGCAATGCGTTGGCATATTTTTGTACGCTAAATCAAATCATGTAAAAAAATAACGTTAAAACGTGTATTGCCAATGTTAGCATCAAGCCGGTGTGATATAATGCCGTGCATCTTGCACAAACTGAAAGACTGAGCATCATGCGTATTGTAGAAAAAGCCTATACTTTCGACGACGTTTTGTTGGTTCCAGCGCACTCAAACGTGCTGCCTCGAGATGTCAAACTTCAAACCAAACTCACCCGCGATATCACGCTCAACCTCCCTCTACTTTCTGCTGCAATGGATACCGTTACCGAAGCGCGTCTGGCCATCTCTATGGCTCAAGAAGGCGGCATCGGCATTATCCATAAAAACATGACGCCGGAGTTGCAAGCGCGTGCCGTTTCCAAAGTGAAGCGCCATGAGAGCGGCGTGGTGAAAGATCCCGTTACCGTTGCGCCGACCGCATTGATCCGCGACGTATTGGAAATGCGCGCACAACGCAAACGCAAAATGTCCGGTCTGCCTGTTGTTGAAAACGGCAAAGTGGTTGGTATTGTAACCAACCGCGACCTGCGTTTTGAAAACCGTGTCGATCTGCCTGTTTCTGCCATCATGACCCCCCGCGACCGTTTGGTTACCGTTCCTGAAGGTACCAGCATCGACGAAGCCCGAGAAATCATGCATGCGCACAAAGTAGAGCGCGTTTTGGTATTGAACGACCAAGATGAACTCAAAGGTCTGATTACCGTTAAAGATATTCTCAAAACAACCGAATTCCCTAATGCCAACAAAGATGCCGAAGGCCGTCTGCGCGTCGGTGCCGCGGTGGGTACCGGCGGCGATACCGAAGAGCGTGTCAAAGCATTGGTGGAAGCAGGCGTGGACGTGATTGTGGTCGATACTGCCCACGGCCATAGCCAAGGCGTTATCGATCGCGTGCGCTGGGTCAAAGAAACTTATCCGCACATTCAAGTCATCGGCGGCAACATCGCGACTGCCCAAGCCGCTTTGGATTTGGTGGCCGCCGGTGCGGATGCCGTTAAAGTCGGTATCGGCCCGGGTTCGATTTGTACCACCCGTATCGTGGCCGGCGTGGGCGTGCCTCAGCTGACTGCGATTCACAATGTTTCCGAAGCCTTGAAAGGTACAGGCGTTCCCCTGATTGCCGACGGCGGTATCCGCTTCTCCGGCGATATTGCCAAAGCTCTGGCAGCAGGTGCATACAGCGTCATGCTCGGCGGTATGTTTGCCGGTACGGAAGAAGCACCGGGCGAAATCGAACTTTACCAAGGTCGCTCTTACAAGTCTTACCGCGGCATGGGTTCATTGGGTGCGATGAGCCAAGGCTCTGCCGACCGCTACTTCCAAGACAAAACCGACAGCACAGACAAATATGTTCCTGAAGGCATCGAAGGCCGCGTTCCTTACAAAGGCCCGATTGTGAACATCATCCACCAGCTGACCGGCGGTCTGCGCTCCAGCATGGGTTATTTGGGTTGCGCCAATATTGCTGAAATGCACGAGAAAGCAGAATTTGTGGAAATCACTTCTGCCGGCATGAGTGAATCCCACGTTCACGACGTACAAATCACTAAAGAAGCGCCTAACTACCATCGTTAAACCACTATAAAAAGGTCGTCTGAAAATATTTCAGACGGCCTTTCTGTTTTTATAAGGTTTTAAAAATGAAGCAAATATTGCTTGCCGCTGTTATGTTTGGTATTTGGGGCGTGGTATTTGCAGAGTTTGCAGAATAATTGGGAAGACAAACTAAAACCAGAGTGCATCTGTTGAAATGACATGTATCAAATAGTACGTTCTGCTCAGGGCAATTAAACCAAGTTTCAGACGGCCTTTTAAAAATCGTATTACAATAAGCCAAAATTAAAAACACATTCCATTATGTCCAAAAAAATCCTGATTATTACCCCAAGCTGGATTGGTGACTGCGTCATGACCCAACCGCTTTATCGCCGTTTGCATGAGCTGCATCCCGGCTGCACCATTGATGCTTTTGCGCCCAAATGGTCGATGGCTGTATTTGAGCGTATGCCTGAAATCAATCGTGTGATGGAAAATCCGTTTGGACATGGTGCGTTGGAATTGAAAAAACGCTGGCGTATCGGGCGTGAATTGGGAAAAGAAGGCTATGATCAAGTGATTGTTTTGCCCGGTTCGCTCAAATCCGCCATTATTGCCTTGGCTACGGGTATTAAACAGCGTACGGGCTACGTCGGCGAATCGCGCTATTTTTTGTTGAACGATATCCGCAAGTTGGATAAGGCTGCGTTGCCTCTGATGGTTGACCGCTATACTGCGCTGGCGTATCCGACCCAAGCGGATTTTAACGGGCATTCTGATAATCCGTGTTTCACGATTGATCCCGAAAGCCGTCAAGCCGCTTTGGCAAAACATGGTTTGACGACAGATAAACCGATTTTGGCATTTTGTCCCGGTGCGGAATATGGCTCGGCCAAGCGTTGGCCTGCGCGTCATTTTGCCGAACTGGGCCGCCGCTATTTGGCTAAGGGTTGGCAGGTTTGGCTGTTTGGTTCGCAAAAAGATTTCGATATTGCAGATGAAATCAACCGGCTTTCAGACGGCCTGTGTACCAATCTTTGCGGCAAAACCAATCTTTCGGAGGCGATTGATTTGTTGTCTTGCGCCGATACGGTCGTGTGCAACGACAGCGGTCTGATGCACCTTGCGGCCGCGCTTGATCGGAAATTGGTTGCGGTTTACGGTTCATCCAGCCCTGACCATACGCCGCCTCTAAGCCCAAAGGCAAAAATCGTCAGCTTGAATTTGGATTGCTCGCCTTGTTTCAAGCGAGAATGTCCGTTGGGGCATACGGATTGTTTGAACAAACTGACGCCGGATAGGGTGCAAAAAGCGGCGGAAGAGCTGGCTCGTTCGGCGTAATCCAATAAAGATTAGATGGAAAGCAGCAAAGGGCAGATTTGAGTCTGCCTTTTTGATTTTTGTTTCTTTTATTTTTTAACGAAAGGCCGTCTGAAAATCATATTTCAGACGGCCTTTGGTTTGAAATCAATACATCTGATTATTTTTGATGCAGATTGTAAACGTATTCCACTTCTTCGCGGCTGCCCATGAATACGGCAACACGTTGGTGCAGGCCGGTAGGTTGGATGTCGAGCATGGCTTCGATGGCGTTATTTGATGCACCGCCGGCTTGTTCCATAATCAGGCTCATCGGGTTGGCTTCGTACATCAGGCGCAGTTTGCCCGGTTTGGATGGGTCGCGTTTGTCTTGCGGATACATGAATACGCCGCCGCGCATCAGGATGCGGTGGATTTCGGCAACCATGCTGGCTACCCAGCGCATATTGTAGTTTTTGCCGCGTACGCCGGTTTCGCCTGCCAGCAATTCGTCAATGTATTGTTGAACAGGGGCGAACCAATGTCTTTGGTTGGACATATTGATGGCGAATTCTTTAGTGGATTCTGGAACGCGCGGATTTTCTTTAGTCAGTAGGAATTGGTTGGCATCGTCCAGAGTGAAGACAAATACGCCGTGACCGACAGTCAGTACCAGTTGGGTTTGCGGACCGTATAAAACATAACCTGCAGCCACTTGGTCGCGGCCTTTTTGCAGGAAGGATTCGGTAGTCAATGCGCCTTCAGGTTTGGCCAAGACGGAGAAAATGGTGCCGACGGAGATGTTGACGTCGATATTGGATGAGCCGTCCAACGGGTCAAACAATACCAAATAGCCGCCGTTTTCGTGTGTGGCGACATAGGTGTCTTCTTCTTCGCTGGCAAGGCCTGCGATGTTGGCATTGGCTTTTAAAACATCAATCATGATGTTGTTGGCGATGACATCGAGTTTCTTTTGGTCTTCGCCTTGGATGTTGCCGGTACCGGCCATGCCCAAAACGCCGGAAAGCGCGCCGAGGCGGACTTTGGCGTTGATGTCCAAACAGGCGGCAGCTACGGACTCCAGTACGCCGGCCAGCTCTTGCGGCAGTTTGTGTTCGGGCAGGTGTTGGGCTAAGAATTGGTTCAATGTCTTCATGGTTTCACTCTTTTCCTAAGTTTGAATCGAATATTTTTCAATTTCAGGCCGTCTGAAAACGGCGTGTTCATTTGGTTTTGCTCTCGGCCATGCCTAAAACTTCTTTAGTGCAGGCAATGCTGGTGTCTTTGATGCGTTTTTTCAGCTCGTCGCTCATGGAGTCGCTGCCGCCCAAAAGCGAGGTCGCTTCTTCAGGATTGATTTGGTCGACTGTTTTTTCGCCGATACAGCGGCAGATTTTTTCAGTGGTCGCGGAATCAAACGGGCTTTTTCCTGAGGCTTTTTCTACGCAGGCTTCGGTTGCCGAGCGGACAAATTCGGTGCGGAAACTTTGGGTAAATTCTTCTTTAAATTCGTTTTTTACTGATTCGCTGCACGCGCAGAGCAGGAGCGTGCAAGCTAGGGGTGTGCGTATATTCATGAGTGGACGGCCGTTAATTGTTATGTTGTGAATTGTAGTGGAAAAAGGCTTAAGTATAAAGGGTTAAGGCCGTCTGAACAGGTATGGCGGCAAAATCGAAGCGCTTGGGTATGCGTTCAGACGGCAGCGTTTATTTCGTTTTGCTTTCCAATACATAATGCGCGCCGGCATCTTGCGCCAAAATTTTGGCAAGTTCGGGCAGATTGTTTTGCAACTGTTCGGCAAGCATATAGGGCGGGTTGATGATGAACATACCGCTGCCGTGCATACCGAAGCTGTTGCTGCTCGGCGTATGGACATGAAGCTCGGCGTGCAGATGATTGTCGGGAGCGATTTTTTTGAGTTCGTCTGGCAGTTTGCAGCTTTCTTCGCGGCTCAGGCAGGGATACCAAACCATGTAGCAGCCGGTTTCAAAGCGTTTCAAAGCATCTTTCAAAACTTGGACGACACGGCGGTAGTCTTGTTTTTCTTCGTAGGGCGGATCAATCAAGACGGCGGCTCGGCGGGGCGGAGGAGGCAGAAGTGAAATCAAACCTTGATAACCGTCCGCTTGGCTGACCTGTACTTTACGCGCAGGACGGGCTTCGCGCATATTGTTTTGCAAATGGACAAAATCGGCAGGATGCAACTCAAAGAGGCGCATTTTGTCGCTGTCGCGCGTGAGCGCCTGTGCCAGCCAAGGCGAGCCGCAGTAAAGGTTGTCTTGCGGCAGTATTTGTTTCAGACGGCCCACAAATTCGGCCAATTCGGCAGGCAGCTTGTCAGCTTGTTCCAAGAGCGCAATGCCTTGTTTGTATTCGCCGACTTTTTGCGCTTCATCGCCGCTCAAATCATACAAACCGGCACCGCTATGCGTATCGATATACCAATAGGGCTTGTCTTTGCGGTTGAAATATTCGAGGACGAGGAAGAGGGTAAAGTGCTTGAGCATATCGGCATGGTTGCCGGCATGGAAGGCGTGGCGGTAGCTGAGCATGATCGGGCGGCGGAAATAAAAAACCGATTATACCCCAAACCATCGCCACCACCGCTTTCAGACGGCCTTTGTGCCTGGAAAATGCTACAATATCCGCCTTATCGTACCATCGGAAAGAAGACATCATGTTTACAGGCATCGTACAAGGCATGGGCAAAATTACAGACATTGCCCAACCTTCGCCCGACTTTCGTACCCACACTGTCGAGCTACCCCCCGAAATCGCCGACAATCTGCAAACCGGCGCCTCTGTCGCCAACAACGGCTGTTGCCTGACCATTACCCGAATTGACGGCAACAAAGTCAGCTTTGATTTGATGGACGAAACCTTACGCAAAACCAATCTCGGCAGCTTGAAAGTCGGCGACAGTGTCAATTTGGAGCGCGCGGCGCGGTTTGGCGACGAAATCGGCGGCCATGTGATGAGCGGCCATGTGATGGCGGTTACCCGAATTTCCCGTATCGAATCCAGCGAGTTCAACCGCACCGTTTGGTTTGAGCTGCCGGAAAACCTCAAACCCTACATCCTGACCAAAGGCTTTGTCGGTTTGGACGGTTGCAGCCTGACCATAGGCGAAGTCGGCGACAGCGAATTTTGCGTACACCTGATTCCGGAGACATTGGAGCGTACCCTGTTTGGCAGCCGCAAAGAAGGCGACCTCATCAATATTGAAATCGATCCGCAAACCCAAGCCGTTGTCGATACCGTGATGCGTGTGTTGTCGCAAAAGGCCGTCTGAAAGAAGAAAGTAAAAATGAAATTGTCCGAATTTTTAAAAAAAGCCTATTCCGTTTTAAACCGTTTGGATTTAATCCTGCCTGACGAGCCGGGAAAAACCGACTGGCGCGCTTTGGCCTACCGTTGGTACAGCGTGGGCAAAAAAGGTATTTTGGAAAGCCTGCCGCGCCCGCATACGTTTCCTTTGAGCAGATTGGCGGCAGTCGGTTCGCAAACCGACAGGCTGAAACGCAATACCGAGCAATTTTTGGCAGGCCGTCCGGCAAATAATGTCTTGATGACCGGCGCGCGCGGTACGGGTAAATCCTCCTTGGTTAAAGCGTTATTGCACGAATACGCCGAGCGCGGCTTGCGTCTAATTGAGGTGGATAAAAGCGATTTGATCAGTTTGCCGGCTTTGTTGACGCTGTTGTCCGGCCGTCCTGAGAAATTTATCGTCTTCTGCGATGATTTGTCGTTTGAAACCGGCGATGAAACTTATAAAGCCTTGAAAACTGCTTTAGACGGCGGTCTGTCGCAACGTTGCACCAATGTTTTGGTTTATGCTACTTCCAACCGCCGTCATTTAATTCCCGAATACATGGATGAAAACGGCGGTACTACGGGTACCCGCGGCGAAATCCATCAGAAGGAAGCTGTCGAGGAGAAAATCTCCCTTTCCGACCGCTTCGGCTTATGGCTGAGTTTTTATCCTTTCGACCAAAACGATTATTTGACCGCCGTAGCCAACTGGTTGGACGATTTCAATGTGCCTTTTGACGATACGGCACGCCAAGCCGCGTTGCAATGGGCGCAAATGCGCGGCAGCCGTTCAGGCCGTTCGGCGTGGCAGTTTGCCTGCGACTGGGCAGGACGCTTGCTGGAAGAAAGAATGTTGGATTAAGGCTGAAAAAAGCAAAGGCCGTCTGAATATGGTTTCAGACGGCCTTTTTGTATTTTTATTTATCCATCAGCGCAAGCATGAAGACAACCACTGCTGGCGTTGGCGCGGATTGAGCAGATGATAGAGGCGGTATTGGATTTCCATTTCATCCACTGCATAGTCCATGCTGGAGAGGTAGCGGTTTTCAACATAATCGCGGGCGGCGTTTGAATCGAATGAGTCGCCGGAGAGGATTTTGATGATGGTTTGACGGCGGTTGCGGTCGGAGCGTACGGTTTTGCGGTAGGCTTTATCGTTGATTTGTTTGAAGTCGGTACGCAGGCGGCGCAGGGCGGCGTGTTGGTCGGCGGATAGATTAAGCTGTCGGATATCGCAATTGGGGTGGAAGTCGTCCAAAGTGGCCAGAAACGGACCGGCATGGGCAGGCAGGCTGGAACAGAGTAGGGCGAGTGCTAAGAAAGTAAAAGTCGGATAGCGGGAAAGTGCGACAGACACGGTGTTTTCCTAATATTTCATCAGGTTTGGAAATATAACCGATTAGCGTGTGAAAGGCAGTATCAAAGCAGTTAACTTTTGTTAATGATATTAGATTTTTCTGCACATGTATGTATTCAAATAATTTATTTTCAAAGCCTTACAATTTGATTCTAAGTTTCATTAATGTATGTGAAATGTAAATTCATAAAAATGACGGTAGAGACGTTGTCGGCAGCATACAACATAGGGGCAAAAATGCGATAATGACAAAGGAACACACTTTAGGAGAACAAACATGACCGACTACCGTATCGCCCCCAGTATTTTGTCTGCCGATTTTGCCCGCCTGGGCGAAGAGGTTGCCGAAGTTATCCGCGCCGGTGCGGATTTGATTCATTTTGATGTGATGGACAATCATTACGTGCCGAATCTGACTTTCGGCCCTATGGTTTGCGCGGCTTTGAAACCGTATGCAACCGTGCCGGTCGATGTGCATTTGATGGTTGAGCCGGTGGACGATTTGATTCATGCGTTTGCCAAAGCCGGTGCCAATATCATTACTTTTCATCCAGAAGCCAGTCGCCACATCGACCGCAGCTTGGGTTTGATTAAAGAATACGGCTGTCAGGCAGGCTTGGTATTGAATCCTGCTACGCCGGTCAATATTCTGGAAAACGTTTTGGACAAACTGGATATGGTTTTGTTGATGTCGGTCAATCCAGGCTTTGGTGGACAAAGCTTTATCCCGAATACGCTGGTGAAAATCCGCAAAGTGCGCGAGATGTTGGACGAGTATGAACGGCAAAGCGGCCGCCGTATCGCATTGGAAGTCGATGGCGGCGTGAAGACAGACAATATTGCTGAAATTGCGGCGGCAGGTGCGGATACATTTGTCGCAGGTTCGGCGATTTTTGGCAAACCGGATTACAAAGCCGTTATCGATGAAATGCGCCAACAGTTGGCGCAAATCGGGTAACCAAGCTGGGATATTCTTAGTTTCCAAACTTTAAATAATCAATGTTTAATATTAAAGGCCGTCTGAAATAATTTTCAGACGGCCTTTTGTTTTGGGGCTGACGTAGATTAGCAGTTATGCTAG